>DASVGA010000090.1:0-12170 GCA_036379795.1 Actinomycetota bacterium
GCTCAGCTCGTGGGGCTGTACGGGGCCGATCCCCGCCGCGTGCGGCTCGTGCCGCCCGGGGTCGACCACGAGCTGTTCGTGCCCGGTGACCGAGCGGCCGCACGTGACCGCCTGCACCTGTCGGGCCGTCGCGTCGCGTTGTACGTGGGGCGTCTGCAGCCGCACAAGGGCCCCGATGTGGCGATCCGAACGTTGGCCGAGGCGGTGGCTCGCGATCCCGACGTTGCCGAGCACCTGATGCTCGCGATCGTCGGTGGACCGAGCGGTGAGGAGAAGGGTGCCGAGGTGGCCCGCCTGCTCGAGCTCGCCTCAGCCCTCCGCGTGGGCGATCGCGTCGTGCTCTTCCCGCCGCAGCCGCAGGCCGAGCTCGTCGACTTCTACACCGCGGCCGACGTCGTGCTGGTGCCCTCGCGATCGGAGTCGTTCGGATTGGTCGCGCTCGAGGCCCAGGCCTGCGGCACGCCCGTCGTCGCGGCCGACGTCGGAGGCCTTCCATACGTGATCCGGCACGGCCTGAGCGGCTTCCTCGTCGAGGACCATGATCCGGCCGATCATGCCGAGCGGATGCTCGAGATCCTGCGTGATCCGAGCCTGCAGTCCTCGTTCGGAGCGGAGGCGGCGAGCCACGCCATGCGCTTCACGTGGGACGTGACCACCGATCAGATGGTGACCGTCTACGACGAGATCCTCACGCGGGCCGGCGCGCGGTCGGCGTCGTGACTCACGGGCCTCAGCTCGCGACGAGCGGTGATCCGCGTCACATCCGGCCGCGAATTGTCACTCTTCTTGGCAGCGCTCTGACCTGCACGTTCATGCCCTGACCTGCGGAAACACCGGGTTGACCCCGTGCCGGTGCGCCCGTATCGTGCGCCTCGCTCCAAGCAGTCGAAGCATCGACGCGAGGAGATCGGACGAGGTTCCGGAGCCGCCGCAAGGAGGAGCCGGCACCGGGAGAACCGACGAAGGCCGCAAGGCCAGACGCGGAACTCCGGGGCGCAGTCGAAGGCCGCGAGGCTGGAAGCCGCGACTCCCGAGCTTGGCCGAAGCCGCAAGGCTGAAGCCGGTTCGGCCCTCGGCGGAACGTCTTCGGGCGGGCCGCAGGGGAACGGTCCGGTCACAGCGCGACGAGCGCCCAGGTTGCTTGGAGCACCTGAGCCCGAGAGGCTGAGGGTGGCTGAGCGCTTCGGCGCTCGGCGAGCCCGAAGGTCTCTCGGGCTCTTTGCTTCCTGCTGCCCATCGCCGCTACGGTTCGGGCCATGAGCGCTGGGGGCGGGGCCAGGCGCGGCGATGCCGCGGAGCGGCGGGATCGCATCATCGACGCCGCCATGCGGCACTTCGCCGGGCGCGGGTATCGCGGCGGCAAGGTCGAGGACATCGCCGTCGAAGTCGGTGTGGCCAAGGGCACCGTCTTCCTCGACTTCGGATCGAAGGACGGCCTGTTCCTCGCGGCCTACGAACGCGCCGTCTCGATGCTGCCGGCCTGGCTCGACGCTCCCGAGCACGTCACCTCGCAAGGGTTCTGGGCGACGCTCGACTGGTGGCTCGAGCACACCGAGGACTTCGTCGAGCGCGATCCCGTACCGAATCGCCTCGCGGTCATCGGTCGCTATGACGCCGGCCTGGGCGTGCGGCTTCCGATCGATCGGTTCATGCGCAGCGAGGATCCCTACGGCACGCTGGAGTTCGTCGAGTTCGGCGTCGGCACTGGCGAGGTACGCGACGACGTCGACCCGGAGATGCTCGCATCGATGCTCGACTGGGTCGCCGAGCGCTTCCAGGAGGCGCTGGTCTCGGCCGACCTCGACCCGGGGCTGATCCATCGTCGCCCCGAGCGTCGCGGCATGCGCATCAAGGAGTTCGTCGAGATCCTCCGCCACGGCATCGAGGCACACGCCGACGAGGCCTGAGCCGCGTGCGGTAGGTTGTGCCGCATGAGCAGCAACGATGCGCGCCGGGTGGCCTTCCTGGGAGGAGGCAAGATGGCCGAGGCGCTGATCTCGGGCCTGATCCGCTCGGGCGGGCGCACGGCCGACGAGATCATGGTCACGAACCGCCGCGAGGAGCGCGCCCGCGAGCTCGCCGGCAAGTACGGGGTCACGGCGACCCTCGACAACGCCGAAGCGGTGCGCTGGGCCGACGTGCTCGTGCTGATGACGAAGCCTCAGGACATCGAGTCGCTGCTGCACGAGATCCGCGAGCACGTGCAGCCGCGCGACCGTGTGATCAGCTTCGCGGCCGGCGTGCGCACGTCGTTCGTCGAGAAGCAACTTCCCGACGACGTGCCGGTCGTGCGCGTCATGTCGAACGTGCCGGTCATGGTCGACGAGGCGATGTCGGTGATCTCGGCGGGGCGCTCGGCCGGCGAGGAGCACCTCGCGATCGCCGAGGAGCTGCTCGGCACGGTCGGCAAGGTGCTGCGGCTTCCCGAGCAGCATCTCGACGCCGTGACGGCCACGTCGGGAAGCGGTCCTGCCTACTTCTTCCTGCTGGCCGAGGCGATGATCGTGGCCTGTATCCTGCTGGGGCTCTCGCGCGACGTCGCGACCGAGCTGATCATCCAGACGATGCTCGGTTCGGCCAAGATGCTGCGCGACACCGGCACGCACCCGGTGGAGCTCCGCGAGATGGTGACCTCGCCCGGCGGCACCACGATCGCCGCGATCCGCCATCTCGAGGAAGCCGGCGTGCGGGCCGCATTCCTGAACGCGATCGACGCCGCACGCCAGCGCTCGCTCGAGCTGGCGCAAGGCGGCGACGACGACGACTGAGGAGCTGACACGACCGATGGGCAGAGGAGATCTCGCGAAGGTGCGCTCGGCGAAGGACCGCCAACGCAGGAAGAAGTCGCGCGACGCGAACAAGGCCGCCGAGGCCGGCAAGGCTCGCAAGGCCGCCAAGAAGCGGTGACCCGAACGCCGCAGCTGCGGCGTTACCGGGGGTTCATGGCCGACAGCGATCGTTGGCGACGCTTCGACTTCAGGCATGACGACGTGGTCATCACGACGCCGTCGAAGTGCGGAACCTCGTGGATGCAGACGATCGTCGGCATGCTGCTGCTCGATCGCGTCGATCTTGGGGTGCCCATCAGCCGAGTGTCGCCGTGGCTCGACATGCAGATCCATGCCGAGCACGAGGTATTCGACCGGCTCGGGCGGCAGCGGCATCGCAGGTTCATCAAGACCCACACCCCGCTCGATGGTGTGCCCCGGCATGCGTCGGTGACGTACATCGCCGTGATCCGGCATCCGCTCGATGTGGCACTCTCGGACCGTGACCACGGCGAGAACATGCGGACCGACGTCGCGGCCGACCTTCGAGCGTCTGCGTCGGGACCGATCGACCCCGAGATCGTGCTCCCCGAACGAGGCCCAGATGATCCGGGTGAGTACCTCCGCTGGTTCATCGACAACGACAACCAGCCGATCGGCAGCGGCCCGTACGGGTTGGCCGACTACTGCCAGCAGGTCCTGACGTATTGGCACGATCGTGCGTCGGCGAACGTGCATCTGTTCCACTACGCGGACCTGTGGTCCTCGCTCGAGGGTGAGATGCGCCGGGTCGCGGCGATCCTCGGCGCTCCCGTCGAGGAGGACCGCTGGCCGGCGTTCGTCGATGCGGCCCGTCTCGACTCGATGCGTACCCGCGCTCGAGTCACGGCCCCCGAGTCCGATCACGGTATCTGGCACTCGCCCCAGGCGTTCTTCCGAGTGGGCGGCACCAGGGACTGGGCATCGCTGCTGAACGAGGACGACATCGATCACTTCCACGATCGGCTGCGGGCGCTCGCCGGTGACGCCACGGAATGGGTCCTGCGGGGTCGCGCTGCGCTCGAGGGATCCGGGCTGTAGCGATCCGCGGGCACTCCAGGGTCAACTCAAGACACCGCTCCCTGGAGCCGATTCCATCCAGGATGCGGTCTACCCGGCGCCTGCTCGCCTCGCTCGGTCTCGCCCTGATCGTCCTGGGCCTGACGCCGCTCGCGTCGCCGGGAGCACCGGGGGTGGCAGGCGTGGATTCGTGGATCGTCTCAGGGCGCAAGGGCCCGATCGGCGTCGGGGTGCACGGTCCCGACGGTGACGGTCAAACGCTCACCCGGCGCATCGAGGCGGGCCGCAAGGTCACGTTCACGATCTCAGCGAAACGCACCGGATCGGGTCGGAGCTCGGTGACGTTCCTCGGCTGCGCCGGGGCACCCGGGTTCGCGGTGACCTACCGGCTTCCCGACGGC
This sequence comes from Actinomycetota bacterium, assembly GCA_036379795.1. GTDB lineage: Bacteria > Actinomycetota > UBA4738 > UBA4738 > HRBIN12 > JAOUEA01. The sequence continues at coordinate 4,229 of DASVGA010000090.1, forward strand.
ACGGTGGTCACGCTCGACGTGACCGGAAGCGGCTACGTCTACCGCCAGGTCGACGTCGGCGAGGTCGTGCGCATGCGACTCACGGTCGACACGGCGCCGAGCAGCGCGGGCGACGAGGCGTTCTGCGGGGTCGGCGCCTACACACCCGACCGCGGCGACGTGGTCGGTGCCCGCATCGTCGCGATCTGACGGCGCGCCGAGTGTTCAGCGCGTGGCGAGGCGGTTGCGCAGCGTGCCGATGCCTTCGGCGGCGAGCTCGACGAGCGCGCCGGGCCACAGCCGCCGCGATGGGTCGGCGTCGTCGTCGATCGGCGGGAACGGTCCGAGCGCGAACGCGTCGCCGCGCTCGAGCACCGCGTGTTGCGAGACCGACGCGATCAGCTCGAACAGCGAGTTCGCGGTGCCGTTCAGGTTCCCCTTGAGCACGTCGTGGTCGTCGACCTTCACCTGTACGAACGTGGTCTGGGGATCGAGCTCGTCGGCGGTGACGACGCAAGGCCCCACCGCGATCGGCACGCCCTCGGCAGACGCGACCGGGGCCCCGTCGGCGGAGCGGGCTCTCCAGTCGTTCACGAGCGTGTAGCCGAACACGTCGGCGCGCACCTCGTCGGCGCTCACCCTCGAGGCCTCGTTGCCGATGATCGCGGCGACCAGCGGCTCGTAGTCGAGCCAGGCCGCTCCTTCGGGCCAGGGCACCGGCTGTTCGGGACCCACGATGCGCCGCTCGACGTCCATGGCCCGTGGCGAGAGCAGCGAGGCCGGGAACAGCGGGGTCAGGATGCGCGGCGTCGGCACGCGCCAGTTCCATGCATCGTCGCGCTCCAGGGCGGCACGGGCGGCATCCATGACGCTGCCTCGGCTGCTCGAGACCAGATCCTCGAGGGTGGCGGGGAAGGCCGGATGCCCGACGGCGTCGGGAAGGTCGACCACCTCGCCCTCGAGGATCGCTCCCAGTCGCCGGTGCCCCCCCCGGTCGTAGGTCACGAGCCTCATCAGGGAGCCGAAGCATACGCCTGTGGAGTCGCGATTTCCCGGTTTCGGGTTCGTCGATCTGCGCTCACCGCTCGACCGCGAAGAGTGCCCACGTGCCGGGCACGCCCTTGAGGGTGTGCTCTCCCCGCGGCAGGAAGGTGTTGCCCGAGCCGGCGACCAGATCCGTCACCGTGCGCGAGACGAGCACCTCGCCGGGCTGGGCGATACCCATCACCCGAGCGCCGATCACCACCGCGATCCCTGCGGGCTTGGGGCCGAGGAGCTCGCACTCGCCGGTGTGCACACCGGCGCGGACCTGCAGGCCTCGTTCGGCTGCATCGGCGACGATCGACTTCGCGCACTCGATCGCTCGCGCCGGCCCGTCGAAGCGACAGAAGAAGCCGTCGCCGGCGCTATCGATCTCCGTGCCGCGGAACCGGCTCACAGCTCGCCGAACGTCGTCATGGTGGAGTCCGAGCAGGTCCTTCCAGGCACGATCCCCCATCTCGGCGGCCATCGACGTCGAGTCGGTGAGATCGGTGAACAGCAAGGTCGCGAGCACCGAATCCGGCACGTACTGCAGATCGTCGTCGAGCACCGCCCGGATGATCAACTCGGTGAGCTGCTCGGCGTCGCTGTACGGATCGATGCCATCGCTCGGGAGCGAGACCGCCGTGGCATCGGGGATGCGATCGGCGACCTGGCGTGCCGCAGCGTCCTGACTCGAAGGGTAGGCGACCAGTGTCGGCACCTTGATGGTCGGGAGCACGTCGCCGATATCCGTGTCGAGCTGCATGCGTGTGAACTCCGCGGCCCCGTTCGGGCTGACGGCTGCGCGCTGCATCCAGACGAACCAATCCATCAGTTGGGGATCACGGGCGTAGGCGGGGTTGATCTCGCGCGCGAAGCTCTCCAGCCAGGCCCGTTCTCCCCAATGCTCGCGGGCCTCCGCCACCCAGCCGTTCTTCGTTGCCTCGTCCTCGTCCATCGCCGCGTAGGGCCAGTGCAGGATGAGGTTCCGACACCGTTCTGGGTAGGTCGACGCGAACAGTGCACAGACGTTTGCGCTCTCGGCGACACCGAACAGCGACGCCCTGTCGAGCCCGACCGCGTCCAACACCGCAGTGATGTCGTCCATCCGCGACTCGAGGGTCACCGTGCGCGGACGGTCGGACAGACCGGTCCCGCGAGGGTTGTAGACGATCAGCTGCAGACGTTCCGACAGGCGGTCGAGGAAGGCCCGGGTGTGTGGCGCTCGCCACAGCGCCTCGATCGTGCACAGGTGCGGCGCGTAGACGAGCGGCGACCCGTCGCCGACGGATTGGTACGCGATCGATACACCGCCGGTCCGTGCGTATCGAACGTCGGGGATGTCCACGGGGCGCATCCTGACACCAACCGGCCCGAGGTGACTCGCGGATGGGCGGGGCTTCGGGCGCTCGACTAGCATGGCGGCCTGCTGCGGGGGCCAGTTTCCCACCGTGCCACACACGAGAGTGGAGGTCTGCGATGACCGAGAAGTTCCGCATCACCTACGCGACCATGTCGGCCGACAACGAGGAGCTCCAGGCTGCCTACGACGCCGCCGCTGAGCGGGCCCGCGCCGAGCTCGGCAAGGACTACCCCGTCATCGTCAACGGCGAGGAGCGTTGGCGCGACGAGAAGTACGAGGAACCCTCGCCGATCGACTCCGACATCATCATCGGGCGGTTCTCCCAGGCCACGACCCAAGATGTCGACGACGCGGTGGCGGCCGCGAAGTCGTTCCAGCTCGAGTGGGACCGAATGGGGTGGCAGGAGCGGGTGCGCATCCTGCGCAACGTCGCCGACATCATGGAAGACCGGGTCTTCGATCTCGCCGCGCTCATGGCCTACGAGGTCGGCAAGAACCGGCTGGAGGCGCTCGGCGACGTGCAGGAGACGGCCGAGCTGATCCGCTGGAACTGCGACGAGATGGACAAGCACGACGGCTTCCGGGTTCCGATGAGCGGCCTCGGAGCGGCCGGTGACTACTACGACGTGCTGAGACCGCACGGCGTCTGGGCGGTGATCAGCCCGTTCAACTTCCCGATGGCGTTGTCCGGCGGGCCGTCGAGCGGTGCGCTCGTGGCCGGCAACACGGTGGTGCTGAAGCCCTCGAACCAGGGCGCCCTGCTCGGCTACAAGCTCTACGAGTGCTACCGCGACGGCGGGGTGCCGCCGGGAGCGTTCCACCTGGTGACGGGGCGCGGTGCGGTGGCCGGAGATCACCTGTGGCACCACCCCGACGTGAACGGCGTCACGTTCACCGGGTCCTACCCCGTGGGCATGGACATCTACAAGCACTTCTCGACCGACGTGCCCAAGCCCGTGATCTGCGAGATGGGCGGCAAGAACCCCACGATCGTCACCAGGAACGCCGACCTCGACAAGGCCACCGACGGCGTCATGCGCAGCGCCTTCGGGTTCGGCGGGCAGAAGTGCTCGGCGTGCAGCCGCGTCTACGTCGAGCGTGAGGTCTACGACGACTTCGTGTCGCAGCTCAAGACCAAGGCCGAGGCGATCAAGGTCGGCAATCCCATCGAGCGCGACGTGTACATGGGTCCGATCATCAACGAGCCGGCCCTGGAGACGTACGAAGAGGCCGCCGAGGAAGCCCGCAAGAACGGCACGATCGTCACCGGCGGCCAACGCATCACCGAGGGCGACGCCGGCCGCGGGCTGTTCGTCGAGCCAACGGTCGTCGAGGTGCCCGAGGACAGCTGGATCTGGCGCAAGGAGCTGTTCGTGCCCTTCGTGGCGGTGGCGCCGTTCGACGAACTCGACGAGGCGATCGAGAAGGCCAACGACACCGAGTACGGCCTCACCGCCGGTCTGTTCAGCGAGGACCGAGCCGAGATCGACGAGTGGCTCGACCGCATCCAGGCGGGCGTCGTCTACGTGAACCGTCGCGCCGGCTCGACCACGGGCGCCTGGCCGGGTGTGCAGCCCTTCGGCGGCTGGAAGGGGTCAGGCACGACCGGCAAGGCTGGAGGCGGCCCCTACTACGTGCTGCAGTACCTGCGCGAGCAGTCGCGGACGGTGATCGAGGAGTGACCCTCGAGGACATGGAGCTCGAGGGCCTCGCGGCACATGCGAGACCCAAGCTCATCACCGAGGTGCCGGGCCCCGAGGCGATGGCCCGGATCGAGCGCGACCGCCGGGTGACGTCGCCATCGCTGCCTCGCGCGTATCCGTTCGTGCCTCGCCGAGGGGCCGGCTCGATCGTCGAGGACGTCGACGGGAACATCTTCCTCGACCTGAACGCCGGCATCGCGGTGACGAGCACGGGCCATTGCCACCCGCGGGTCGTCGAGGCCGTTCAGCGTCAGGCGACCCAGCTGCTGCACTACTCGGCGAGCGACTTCTTCCTGCCGATCTACTCCGACGTATGCGAGCGGCTCGACGCGATGGCGCCGTTCGGCGGCGCGCGGGCGCGGAGCTTCCTCACGAACTCGGGCACCGAGGCGGTCGAGGCAGCGATCAAGCTCGCGCGGTTCGCGACGGGCCGCCAGTACCTGATCGGCTTCTACCAGTCGTTCCACGGCCGCTCGATGGGGTCGGTCTCTCTGACCGCGTCGAAGGCCCGCTACCGCACGAACTTCGGTCCGCTGATGCCGAGCGTGTACCACTCGTTCTACGGTGACTTCGACTACCTCGAGCAGGTGCTGTTCAAGCGCATGGTCTCGCCGACCGAGGTCGCCGCCATCGTCGTCGAGTCGTGGCTGGGGGAGGGCGGCTACGTGCTGCCGCCCGAGGGCTGGTTCGCCTACCTGCGCGAGCTCTGCGACCGCCACGGCATCCTGCTCGTCTGCGACGAGGTGCAGTCGGGCATGGGGCGCAGCGGCACGATGTGGGCGATCGAGCAGGAAGGCGTGACGCCCGACGTCATCACGGCCGGCAAGGGCATCGCGAGCGGACTGCCGCTCGGCGCGATGATCGCGCGCGACGACCTCATGACGTGGGAGCTCGGTTCGCACGGCTCGACCTACGGCGGCTCACCACTGTCGTGCGCCGCGGCCCTCGCGACGTTCGACGTCATCGAGCAGGAAGGTCTGATGGCCAACGCGTCGGCCGTGGGTGATGTGCTGCTCCAGGGTCTCCGCGAGATCGCCGGGCGTCACCCGATCGTGACCGACGTTCGCGGCCGGGCGCTGTGGATCGGGGTGTCGTTCGGCGATCACGACCGGAGCGTCGCGGTCGAGCAGGCGGCGTTCCGACGTGGTCTGCTGGTGCTCGGGTGCGGCGACGACGCCATCCGCATCTCGCCCGCGCTCGTGTTCCGTGAGGACCAGGCTCGGGTCGCCCTCGAGATCTTCGAGGAAGCGATCGCCGAGGTCGAAACGGCCGGGCCGTAGTCGAGCCGTGACCTCGGCGATCGACACGCTCACCGTGGATTGCGTCGACACCGGCGTCGTCGGCCGCTTCTGGGCCACGGCGCTCGGATGGGCGGTCGTCGACGAGAGCGGGACGGACCTCGAGATCGCCGATCCCCGCGGTGCGGACCGACCGATCCTCTTCCAGGTCGTGCCCGAGCCGAAAACCGCCAAGAACCGGTGGCATCTGGATCTTCGACCGGCGACGTCGATGTCCGACGAGGTGGCGCGTCTGGTGGATGCGGGTGCGAGTGTCCTCGGAAGGATCGATGACGACGAGAACTTCTGGACCGTGCTCCGCGATCCCGAGGACAACGAGTTCTGCGTGCTGCGCGGTCCGGACGACGGCTGGTCGCCCGAGGAGCGGGGAAGCACGTGAGCGAGTCGAAGCTCACCACGATGCAGGACGCCGTGCGCGAGCTCGTGCGCGACGGCGACACCGTGGCGATCGAGGGCTTCACGCACCTGATCTGCTTCGCCGCGGGGCACGAGATCATCCGCCAACGGCGCCGCGACCTCACGCTCGCCCGCATGACGCCCGATGTGGTCTACGACCAGATGATCGGAGCGGGGGTGGCCTCGAAGCTCATCTTCAGCTGGATGGGCAACCCCGGGGTCGGCAACCTGCACGCCGTGCGCCGGCGCATCGAGCACGCCGACCCAGAGCCGCTCGAGATCGAGGAGTACTCGCACTTCGGCATGGTCTGCCGGTACATGGCCGGCGCGGCGAACCTGCCGTTCTTCCCGATCCGCAGCTACTACGAGTCCGACATCCCGACGGTCAATCCGAAGATCGTGCCGATGACCTCTCCCTACGACGACGCCGACAAGGTCTACGTCGTGCCGCCGCTTCGCCCCGATGTCGCGGTCGTGCACGCGCAGCGGGCCGACGATGCCGGCGACACGCAGATCTGGGGTCTCATGGGCTGCCAGAAGGAAGTCGCGTTCGCCGCTCGCAAGGTGATCGTGGTGGTCGAGGAGATCGTCGACGAGTCGGTGATCCGGCGAGACCCGAACCGCACGGTGATCCCGGGTGCCGTCGTCGACGCCGTCGTCGAGGAGCCGTTCGGGTGCCACCCGTCGTTCACGCAGGGCTACTACGACCGTGACAATCGCTTCTACCTGGAGTGGGATCGCATCGCCAAGCAGCAGGCCACGCTCGATGCCTGGCTCGACGAGTGGGTGCACGGTCTCGCGAACCACCGGGAGTACGTGGAGAAGTTCGGCGACGCCCATTGGGACTCGCTGCGCCCCGGCCCCGCGCCGAGCGGCGAGGTCGACTACGGCAGGTACGCGTGAGCGAGGCGGCGACCGGCCTCGGCTACTCCAAGTCGGAGCTCATGATCGCGGCCAGTGCGCGCCTGCTGGGGGGCGTCTCGAACTGCTTCGTCGGGGTGGGTCTGCCGAACATCGTGTGCAACCTCGCTCAACGCACCGTGTCGCCGCGCCTGCAACTGGTGTACGAATCCGGCGTCTTCGGGGCGCGGCCCGAGCGGCTTCCGCTGTCGATCGGCGACCCGACCCTCGCGACCGGCTCGACGGCGGTCACGAGCATGTTCGAGCTCTTCGCCTTCTACCTGCAGGCCGGCCTGATCGACGTGGCGTTCCTCGGCGGCGCGCAGATCGACCGGCACGGCAACCTGAACACGACCGTGATCGGTGACTACGAGCATCCGAAGGTGCGGCTGCCCGGGTCGGGCGGGGCGTGCGAGATCGCGATCCACGCCCGCAAAGTGCTCGTGATCATGCGGCAGGCACAGCGGTCGTTCGTGGACCGGCTCGACTTCCGGACGAGCCCCGGCCATAGCGGTGATCCGGCGCACGACGCGGCCAGGGGCTGGCACGGCAGCGGTCCGACGAACGTCGTCACCGACCTCGCCACGTACGCGTTCGACGACGCGTCGGGCGAGATGGTGCTGCGAACGACCCACCCCGGCGTCACGGTCGACGAGGTGCGCGCCAACATGGGCTGGAAGCCGGTGATCGCCGACGATCTCGGCGAGACGCCGCCGCCGAGCGACGAGGAGCTTCGCCTGATCCGCGAGGAGCTCGATCCGGAAGGGGTCTACACCTCGTGACCGATCCCGCCGGCGACGCCGGAACCATCGAGCCTCCCGTGTGGTACGGCCCGTTGCGCGAGCCGTCGTGGCTCCTGCCGCGTGTGCGTGACGATGCGCCTCGGGTCGTGTTCTGCGCGGAAGCGTGGGGTGACCAACCGGTCGACCCCCCCGGGCGAGACCTGCGCCTCGGCCTGCCGATGTACCTCGCGGAGGCGATCCGCTTCGGTACCGACGCTCGATGCGTCGTGATGCCGGCACCGGGCACCGGCTCGCACGCGATCGTGGGCGGCGACGCCGTCGTGCGGACCGAGGTCGCACCCAACGGCGACGCATCGATCCGCGTGCGCGTGATCGACGGGTCGGGCGCCGTGGTCGACGAGGTCGTTCGCGAGGCTCGCGATGCCGCCACACTCGGCGAAGCCCTCGCGAGTCTTCCACGCGCGTGCTCCGAGGCGCTCGCTCGCTGTGGGGTGCGCCCCATCTGGAACTCGCTCTACACGCTGCCGGCGGGGGCGT
>DASVGA010000091.1:0-6144 GCA_036379795.1 Actinomycetota bacterium
ACGCCCCCGACCTGATGCCGTTCGTGCTCGAGCTCACGCAGCACGCCCGACGCCGGGTGGTGATGGAGCTGACGGATCGCCATCCGCTCTCGTGGATGAACGACCTGTGGCTGCGCTTCCACGACGTGGTCCGGCCGGAGCGACCGGTCGCCGACGACGCCGAGGCGCTCTGCCGCGCGTTGAGGCTCGACGTGGGCCGCGACGACCGGGTCGACACCGACGACATGGCAGGAAGCGGGTTCGAGCGGCGTCAGGACGCGATCGCGCTGGTGCGTCGGCGTCTGTGTCTGTCGGCCGAACGTGACGACCAGATCGCGGCCGCGCTCGGGGACCGGCTGGTGCGACGAGACGGCCTCTGGAGGGCGGGGCCGAAGGAGCAGCGCGTGGTGACGCTCTGGTGGGACGCGCCGCCGGTCTAGGTTCCGACGCTCGAGATCGTGGCCGAGACCACGACGCCGAAGGTACCTCCGCCCCCGTCGGGCAGCACCCGGTCGAGGTACGAGGTGGAACCGTCCGAGGCCGGGATCACGATGCGGAGCCTCGGGATCGTCTCGAGGAAGCCGCTCAGCTCCTGCGAGCCGGCAGGGCTCCGCGACGTCGCCTCGAGGCCGATGCGGAGCTCTCCCCCGCGGAGCACGCCGACCGCCCGAAGGTCGATGCGCTCGGCCTGCACCTGGGCGGTCGGCTCGTCGCACCGCAGATCGCCCTTCAACGTGGCCGACGCGCCGCTGTCGATCGGTCCCTCCTCGTCCGGGACGCCGATGTCGATCCGCCAGTTCGCCGCGCATCGGCCTCCGACGAGCAGGTCGTGGTAGGTGCGAGTGTCGATCCGCACGAGCCAGGCCGCCCCGGTCGCCGGGTCGTCGGTCGGGGATAGGCTCGCATCCGGATCCGGCCGGACCCCGGGGTCGTCCACGCCGGGCGGGAACGGGTTGGTGTTGGCGGCCACGACGGCGCCAACGGCGGCGCACGCCGCGAACACGGCCGTCCACACCAGGACCTTCAGGATCCGACGCACCGAGGCGACCCTACCGCGAGCGGCGGGTGACGTAGTCGCGGAGCACGTACTCGCCGACGCGATCGTCGTCCATGAGGAACACCCGACCCCTGGTGATGCGGGCGAGCCGTTCCATGAATCGGGCGAGCCCATCGGACTCCTCGAGCATGAAGATGTTCAGTCGCACGCCCGACCGCGAGAGCCGCATCGCCTCGGCGAGGGTCAGCTCGATCGTGCGAGGGATCGGCGGCCATTCGAAGTACGCCCGGTCTCCTTCGAGATGCGCGGTGGGCTCGCCGTCGGTCACCATGATCACCTGGCGGCACGCGCGTGGATGTTGGCCGAGCAGGCGGTTCGCGAGCATGAACGCGTGGTGCATGTTCGTGCCGTAGACCCGTTCGAACCCGGGCGCGGCCAGATCCTCCGGCTCCAGCCGCCAGGCGTACTCGTTGAAGCCCACGAGGTAGAGCGTGTCGTGCGGGTAGCGGCCCTCGATCAGGGCGTGCAGTGCGAGCGCCATCTTCTTCGCGTGCACGAAGTGACCGCGAAGTGGCATCGAGAAGGACAGGTCGAGCAGCAGCACGGTGGCGGTCTCGGTTCGTTGCTCGGCTTCCACCATCTCGAAGTCGTCGGGAACCAGGCGAAGCGGCTCCCCCGGCTGCGACCGCGTGACCGCGTTGAAGACGGTTCGCTGCACCGCGAGCTGCCCGTGGTCACCGAAATGCCATGCGCGCGTTGCGCCCGTCGGCTCGGCCTGGCCTCCTACGTCGCGCGACTCGTGCGTTCCCTCACGGTCTCGGCGCAGCTCCTCGAAGATCTGCGTGAGCGCGCGTTCCCCGAGCTTGCGCGCACCGCGTGGCGTCACCTCGAGACGCCCACCACTGCGATGCACGAGACCGGCTTCCTCGAGCATGCGCTCGATCTGCTTGAGCCGCCGCAGATCCTGGGCAGCCGTGTCACCGAGGGTGCGGCGCACCGCCTCCTCGTCGACATCATCGAGCGAAGCGCCCGCGTAGTCGCCCTGCATCGCCCGCTCGAGCTCGTCGTAGTCGTGCAGGCGCTCCATCGCATCGACCGCCACGGGCATCCCCATGCCCTGCCCCTCGCCGGCACCCGCCCCCCGGGCTTCACCCCACATCAGGCCGGGGAACATGCCCTGCAGATGCGCGCCGAGGCGGTCGACCTCGAAGGCCAGGTCCATGTCTTGCATCACCTGCTCGGCGAGCGCCCTGAGCTCGTCCCGCTGCTCGGGTGAGAGCGACGCCATCAGCGAGCTCATCGCCGCCATGCGGCGAGCCATGGCCTCGAGCAGCTCGTCGAGGGTGCGGGGCTCGTCTGGGAACAGGTCGCCGTGGCGGGACATGAACGCTTCGAACGCGGGCTGGGTCTCCTCGCCCCTCGCGCGCAGCTCGATCAACGCGTTCAGCTCGGCGAGCATGTCCTTGAACCGCTCGACGTCGTCGGGGGTCATGCCGCGCATGCCGTCGGCCATCTGCCGGAAGTACGACCCCATGACCTGCTGGCGGATGTGCTCCTGCAGCTCGTCGAACATGCGCTGGGCGACGTCGTCGGCGAACCGGTACTCGTCCAGCTCGGTGATGCGTCCGGGAGCGTCGGGAGCGAGCGCGTCGAGGAAGGCCTCGCGCATGCGGGCATCGTCGTCATCGCGGAAGCTCAGCTCCGCGCGCTCCCGCTCCAAGATCTCGTCGAGCCGCTCCCGGATCTCATCGAGCGGTCCGGCGAGGTCGAGCGCCGCTTCCTCACGCTTGCGTTGCCGCTGTAGTCGTGTGCGGAGCGCATCCAGCCCGGAGAAGCGCCCCTGCATGCCACGGCGCAGGAGTCGCCGCAGGGCTTCGTCGGCGTCTGATCCCATGAGGATCTCGTCGGCCAGCTCGTCGAGCACGTCGGACGCCGCCACGTCGGGTCCGAACGGCTCCTGGGTGCCGTCCCAGCGCGAGTACCGGAAACGCATCCGACCAGCGTACGCCGACCTCGCGCAAGCCTCGCCGGGACCTCAGCCGATGCCGAGGCCGGTCATGAGGCCGCGGAGCGAGAGACCGAAGCAGATGAACGCCCCGAACGCGAACGGGACCCATGGCTGGATAGGCTTGGCACCCGGCTGGGTCTTCTGCAGATCTCGCGCGAGCGCGTGGGCGATGACCAGGATCACGAGCGGGCCGAAGCCGTACACGAAGTGGAGCCAATCGGTCGGTCGCCGGCCGATCAGCAGCAGGACGATGCCGATCAGCGCCTGCAGCCCGGCCGTTACCTGGGCGACGGTGAGCCACTGCCAGTAGCGCTCGCCCGGCCCGCGACGCGCGACGCGGGCTCCCAACGGCCAGAGCCATCCGATGGCGAAGAGCGCGACCACTCCGAACCCGACCCAGGTGTGGACCTCAGACATGGCGCCCGATACTACGGGGCGGGTCGCTCAGACGCCTTCGGAGCCCGTGTACCTCGCCGAACGGTCTTCCCCGTCCTTGTTGAGCCGGCGCGAGAGGTAGAGGCCTTCGAGCGCGAACTCGACCGCACTCGCCGCGACGCCGGGGCTCTCCTCCTCGACCCCGAGACGCTCCAGCAGCTTCGCGAGACCCGGCAGATCACCGATCGCATCGAGCAGGTCGCTCGCCGGCGTGAGCTCGCCGGTATCGACGGCGAGGCCCTCGTCGAACCGGGCGAGCAGCGCCGAGAAGTCGTAACCGGACAGGCGCCGCCGGAACACCTCGAGCTCGGCGGTCCGCACCGCCCGCAGCAGGATGTCGGGTTCGCGGCCTTCCTCGATCGTGTCGAACTCGACACGACCCTGCGAGCTCATGAGCACCGCCGGAAGATCGACCACCCGCGGAACGGCCTCGTTCTCGCCCGTGCGCGCAGCTCGGCGGACCGCCGCGGCCTGCAGGGTCTCGAGGTTGCCGATCGAGTAGCGCACGCTCACGCCGCTGCGATGGTTCACGTGCGAGGACCGCCGGAGCTCTGCGGTGAGCGCGGCGACGACTTCCTTCATGAAGGTCGGAACGCGAAGTGGCACGCCGGCCCCGAACGGTGAGATCTCCTGATCCATGATGCGGATCTCCTCGCCCAGGGTCTCGGGGTAGTGCGTGCGGATCTGGGTGCCGAAGCGGTCCTTCAGCGGACTCACGATGCGTCCACGATGCGTGTAGTCGTCGGGGTTCGCGGTCGCGACGAGCAGCATGTCGAGCGGCAAGCGGATGCGGTAGCCGCGGATCTGCACGTCGCGCTCCTCGAGGATGTTGAACAGCGAGACCTGGATGCGTTCGGGAAGGTCGGGGAGTTCGTTGATCGCGACGATGCCCCGGTTCGTGCGAGGGATCAGGCCGTAGTGGATCGTGCCCTCGTCGCCGAGGTAGCGGCCTTCGGCCACCTTGATGGGGTCGACGTCGCCGATGAGGTCGCCGACGCTCGTGTCGGGGGTCGCGAGCTTCTCCGCGTAGCGATCTTCGCGGCCGATCCACGTGAGCGGCGTCTCGTCGCCGTGCTCGGCGACGAGCGCGCGACCGTGCGCGCTGATCGGCCTGAAGGGGTGGTCGTTGGTCTCGGTACCGGCGACAGCGGGCGCGACCTCGTCGAGCAGCTGCACGAGCGACCGCACCAGGCGCGTCTTCGCCTGGCCGCGCTCTCCCAGCAGGATCAGATCGTGGCCGGCGAGGATGCCGCGCTCCAGCGCAGGCAGCACCGAGTCGCCGAACCCCACGAGCCCCGGGAACAGCTCCTCACCGGCGGCGAGCTTCGTGAGCAGGTTGGCGCGGAGCTCCTGCTTCACGGTGCGGTCCGGGAAGCCGGACGCACGCAGGGCGCCGAGGGTCATCGGTCGGTCGGTCATGCACCCAGGGTAGACGCGCTGGTGCGATACGAACGTTCAGCTCGCGGTGCGCAAGGAGAGGTCGACCCCGCCCAGCGCCTTCGCGAGGTTCACCGGGGTCCGGCCCTCCCGGTTCACATGGTGAGGGTCTGCCCCGTGCGCGACCAGCAGCTGCACGATGGGACCCTCCCCCCGCGTGCGGAGGGTTGCGCACCACAAGGGCGTGTTGCCGTCGACGTCTTCGGGATCGACGTCCACGCCGTGCGAGAGCAAGAGCTCGGCCACGGCGACGGAGCATCCTTGCGCGGCATAGTGCAACGGGCTCTGACCATCGTGATCGACCACGCCGACGTCGGCCCCGGCGTCCACGAGCTCCCGCGCGCGGTGGAGGTCACCGAACAGCGCTGCATAGTGCAGCGGCACGCGGCCCGAGACGTCCGCGGGCGGCCTGTCGTCGACCAGAGCCATAGGGACGCTATCGGCGACAGGGCTCCGATCCTGAACCGAACCCGGGAAGAATGCTGTCCTCGGGCGCTGGTAGCGTCGCGACCATGACAGCGAGCGCGGATCCGTTCGCCGGACTGAACGGCCCCCAGCAGCAGGCGGTGGCGGCGGTGCGGGGACCCGTCGCGATCCTCGCCGGCGCCGGCACGGGCAAGACCACCACGATCACGCACCGCATCGCGAACCAGGTACGCGGCGGAACGTTCGATGCTTCGTCGGTGCTCGCGGTCACGTTCACCGAGAAGGCGGCGGGCGAGCTGAAACGCCGCCTCACCACGCTCGGCGTCGAGGGCATCGAAGCGCGCACCTTCCATGCCTCGGCGTTGCGGCAGCTCGGCACCCTGTGGCCCAGGTTCACGGGGCGCCAGCTCCCCGAGATCCTGAACGCCAAGGCGCAGATCCTGAATCCGATCGCCAACGGGCTTCCCGGGGCATATCGGTTCCTGCCGAGGCGCGAGCTCGCCGGCGAGATCGAGTGGGCGAAGAACCGGCTCGTCGCCCCCGACGGCTACCTCGAGGCGATCGATGAGGCGGGGCGCACACCCCCGCTGCCGGCCGACCTGATGCAGCGCACCTTCAGGGCCTACGAGCGCACCAAGGGCGATCGGCGCATGGACTTCGAGGACATGCTGCTGATGCTCGTGCGGCTGCTCGACGACGAGCCCGAGGCGTCGCGGCTCGTGCACGACCGCTTCCGTGCGTTCACCGTCGACGAGTATCAGGACGTGAACCCGCTGCAGCAGGCCCTGCTCGACAGGTGGCTGGGCGGTCGTGACGAGCTCTGCGTCGTCGGCGACGACTACCAGACGATCTACACGTTCAC
>DASVGA010000092.1:0-8895 GCA_036379795.1 Actinomycetota bacterium
CGGTCGCTTCGACGCCCTGGTCTCGGCCCGAGAGCAGGCGATCCCGGCAGCACGGCGGTCGATCCGTTCCAGCGCGAACGCGATCCGTGCCGTGCACCGGGGCGAGCTCGACCGAGCCGTCACGCTGATCGAGGAGTCCCGAACGGCCTTGGTTGCGGGCCTGGAGGCCGTCGCCGACCATCCCGACCTTCGCGCCGCCGGCTACGTGCAGGACGCTCAGAAGGAATACGCGGAGGCGCACGTGACGCGAGCGCTGGTCGTGGGTGAGCCGCTTCCCGGTCCGCAGGATCTGGGCGTCGACGACGCGCCCTATCTGAACGGTGTCGCCGAAGCGATCGGGGAAGGCCGACGCCACATCCTCGACCTGCTGCGGGCCGGCGAGGTCGACCGCGGCAACGTGATCCTCGACACCCTGGAAGAGCTCTACGGCGTGCTCGTGACGATGGACTATCCGGACGCGATCACGATGAACCTGCGCCGGTCGACCGACGTGGCTCGATCGCTGATCGAGAAGACCCGCGGAGACCTCGCGATCGCCGCGATGCGGCAGGGCATCGAGCACGCGCTCGACGAACACGCTCGGCGGCTGAGCGGCGACGCCTGAGACGGTCGGTGCTCGTCGGTCGCGACGGACCCCTTTGCTAGGCTGGCCTTCCTGGGGGTGTAGCTCAGCCCGGTAGAGCGCTGCCTTCGCACGGCAGAGGTCGACGGTTCGAATCCGTTCACCTCCACCCAGTCTCTGGCTTCCATGGCTTCCCGTCCGGGCGGCCTCAGCCTCTGTTCAAGGAACCCTCTGGGGCTGCCGACACTTCTCCGGGGTGCGCGACGCCCGGACTCGACGAGCCGTGCGCGAGCGCCGAACCGAGAAGGGGGTCACACATGCAGTCGGAGAAGCTGTCGTACCCGGGCATCGGGGGCGCCGTCGCCGGCGTCGTCGGGCTGCTCGGTGTGTTCTTGTCGTGGTTCGAGATCTCCGGTCCGAACGGGTCGATCAGGATCGACGGAACCGCCGACGCCAGCGGGCAGCTGGCGTTCGCGATGTCGATCGCGCTCTTCGCGTTCTCGGTGGGATACGTGCTCCTCGACGATCGCCGCATCCGCCGCTCGATGGCTGCGTTGATCATCGCGAGCGCGGTCATCCTGGTGCTGGCATGCCTGCTCGGGCTGACGAGCGCCGGCGAGGGCACCGATCTCGCGCCGGGGTTCTCGCTGTCGGTGCTCGGGGGAGTGCTCGGCGTCGTCGCCGGGATCCTGACCCTCAAGGACGCGCCGGTGGGCGAGGTCATGCCCGACGACGCCGACACCTCGCCCGAGGCGTCCTCGGACACCGAGGCTCCCGCAGCCGTCTGACCAGCCCGGGCTCGCTTCGCGCGCGAGGGCGCGCCGCTGCTCGATAGCCTGTGGTCGTCATGTCGACGACCACGACCCAGCGCGACGCTTGGTGGGCGCGACCCGGCTTGGGCATCGACGACGGCCGGCTGACGATCGCCGGGTGCGACGCCGAACAGCTCGCGCGTGAGCACGGAACGCCGGCGTTCACCTACGACCTGGAGCGTGCCGTCGAGCAGGCAGAGGCCTTGCGCGACGCGTTCGCCGCGGCCGGCCTTCGGGGCGTGGTGCGGTACGCGTTGAAGGCTCAGCGGGAGCCCGGGTTCCTGCGCTTCCTACGGCAGCGCGCCCCGTTCGTCGGCATCGACGTCTGCTCGCCCGGCGAGCTCGGATGGGCGATCCAGCATGGGTGGACCGCGGACGAGATCAGCTACACCGGCACGAACCTGTCTGATCGAGATCTCGCCCGTATCGTGCCGAGCGGATGCCACATCAACGTGGATCTGCTGTCCCAACTCGAGCGGCTCGGGCGTGCGGCACCGTCACGCGCGGTCGGCATCAGGGTCAATCCACGGGCGGGCGCGACGCATGCCGGCGGAAGCGAGAGCGCGTACGCCGGCGCGAAGCCAACGAAGTTCGGCGTGTATCCGGAGCGGCTGTCGGAAGCCGTCGAGATCGCGCGCCGCCACGATCTGACGATCGACACGGTGCACGTGCACTCGGGGTACCTCTACTTCAACGACTCGCTCGACGTCGTCGACGAGGTCATGAGCCGGGTAGCCGCGGCGGCGGCGACCCTGATCGAGGCGGGGTGCCCGATCGCGGAGGTGAACACCGGCGGTGGGCTGGGCGTGCCGTTCCGTCCGTCCGATGAGCCGCTCGACCTCGCCAGGTGGGCCGGCATCATGGACCGGCACTTCGGATCGCTCGGCGTCACCGTGGCGACCGAGCCGGGGGAGTTCATCGCGAAGCAGACCGGCGTGCTCCTCGCCGAGGTGGTCACGGTCGAGGATCGCGACGGCACCACGTTCGTCGGTCTGGATACCGGCTGGAACGCGCTGTGCGAGCATTTCGTCTACGACATCCCGTTCTTCCCGATCCTGTGTCGCGCGGTCGACGAGGCGCCGGTGCACGAGGTGACCTTCGCCGGGCACATCAACGAGGGCCCCGATCTGTTCGCCGAACGCTATCCGTTCCCCGAGGTGCGGGAGGGCGACATCGTGGCGATCCCCAACGTGGGCTCGTACAACGCATCGATGGCCTCCTTCCATTGCATGCGTGAGGCGCCGGGCTCGCTGCTGTTCGAGGACCGAGCGTGACGGTCACGCTCCCCGTCGCCGATCGATGGTGGCGTTCCGAAGACGTCGCTGACGGCGTGACCGTGCTCGTGGAGGCCCACATCACGCCGATGCTCGAGTCCAACGTCTGGCACGTGCGCGGATCCGACGCCGACCTGGTGATCGACACCGCCAACGGCGTCGGGGCGCTCCGGCCGGCGGTCGACGAGCTCGCGCACGGTCGCCCGGTGACCGCCGTCGCGACCCACGGGCACTTCGATCATGTGGGGGGCCTCGGGGAGTTTGACGATCGCCGATGCCACGAAGCCGACGCCGGCGAGGTGCGCCACCCGTACGCGGTTCGGATCGAACGTGACGCACAGCCCGAGGGCGTCGAGGAGATGTTCGCCTACTACGGGTTCGAGGTTCCCGACTTCACGATCGATGCGTTGCCGCACGCTGGGTTCGACGTCTCGAGCTGGGAGGCGCCGGGCGCCGAACCCACCTCGTTCGTGGGCGACGGGGACGTGCTCGACCTCGGCGACCGGCAGCTCGAGGTGCTGCACGTGCCGGGGCACACGCCGGGCTCGATTGCGATCTGGGAGCCTGCCACCGGCCTGTTGTTCACCGGCGACACGGCCTACGTCGACTCGCGTCTGAGTTTCGACGACCTCGCCGCGGCGGAAGCCTCGCTCGCCCGCCTGCGTGAGCTTCCGGTTCGGCGTGTGTACGCGGGGCACGACCGCATCTTCGACGGTGACGAGCTCTGCCGGGTGATCGACGGGCTGCTCGACGGCGGCCTCGCCGGGAGCGCCTAGCCGAAGGCCACCACGAACGTCGCGTCGGAGCCTTGCCACCCGGCCGCCGAGAAGCGGAGCGTGATCGACCGGCACGTGCCCGCCCAGGATCGCTCGGTGCGCCAGCGCACGATCAGCAGATCCTTCCGGGTGCTGAGGCGTACGTCAGCCGGAGTCGCGGCGCCGATGGTCACGGAGCGATCGGTGCAGTCGACCTGCCGGCTGACCGGGAAGCCGTTCGCCACGAGGCTCGAGGGGTCGCGCTGCGAGGGGGCGCCGAGCCCGAGCTCGAGCGTCGCCCACAGGCCTGCGCGCTGCGTCCCCGACGGGATGGATCCGCCGATGCTCGAGAAGGCCAGGTAGCTCGTCGTCGCCGACGCCGTGTTGCCGGCCACGTCGGTCGCGATCACCTCGAACCGATGGGCACCCGGACCGGTGTCCACCCGAGCGCCGTCAGCCACCGTTCCCATGCAGGTCGCCACGCCCGAGCCGCCGTCGTCGGTGCACGTGAAGTCGGCCACCGGGCCGGAGCCTGATGTGAACACCGAACCGTCGGACGGCGCATCGATGCGGATCGTCGGCGAGGTGAGGTCGGGTGGGGTCGCGGGGGTCCCCAGCCTGCCGATCGTGCTCGCGTTGCCTTCGGTGAACCACACGGCGGCGTCGGGACCCGCGGCGATCGAGAAGGGCGACGACGCCACGTTCGGCAGCGGGTGCTCGGTGATCGTGCCGTCCGGCGCGACACGGCCTATGAGGTCGGTGTCGGCGCCGGTGAACCACATCGCTCCGTCCCAGCCGGCGGCGATCGCGGTCGGGTCCGATGCCGCCGTGGGTACCGGGTAGGTCGAGATCTCCCCTGCGAGCGTGATGCGCCCGATGAGGTTGGCTGCGCGCATCGTGAACCACATCGCGCCGTCGGGTCCTGGGGCGATGCCGCCGGGAAGGCTGCTCGCCACCGGCAGCGGGTACTCGGTGACGTCCCCGTCGGTCGTGATGCGACCGATGCGGTTGCCTCGCTGCTCGGTGAACCACAGGGCGGCGTCGCCACCCAAGGCGATGCCGAGGGGTCCGGGTACCGACGACGGAAGCGGGTACTCGGTGATGCCACCGTCGACGTCGATGCGGCCGATCTTGTGAGCGCCGCGCTCGGTGAACCACATCGCACCGTCGGGGCCGGGGGTGATGCCCGCGACCACGGAGTTCCCGGTCGGAACGTCGAACTCTGAGAGCGTGCCGTCAGGCGCCACACGTCCGATGCGGTTGAGCCCCTGCTCGGTGAACCACACGGCTCCGTCGACCCCCGCCGCCATCGCGGTCGGGTCGGCGTTGGCCTCCAGGGCGATCCAGGGCCCGAGCGTGCCGTCGGTCTCGATGCGCCCGATCGAGTCGGTGGCCCGCTCCGTGAACCACATCGCGCCGTCGGATCCGAGAGCGATGCCGAAGGGCGACACCGCCGGCGCGAGCGGGAATTCGGTGAGCTCCACGACCGGCGCCGCGCCCGCGGCGGGCACCAGCAGCGCGATGGAAACGAGGGCGGTGAGCAGGGCGCCGGCGCGGAGGCCGGCCGAAGGAGTACGTCGATCTACCATGTTCGAGGTATCGGCATGAGGGCGCCCGCGCGACTACGGCCCAAGGTCGGCGACGCATCGGACCTTCGACCACCCCGAACAGAACCGGCGCCGAGAAGACGGCCGGGTCCGAACGGTATCCTCCGCGCCATGAGCGAGCGACTGGTCCTCACGTCCGATCGGATGGTCGACACCGAGCGGGGGGAGGTGATGACCGATCGCGCCGTGATCGTCGACGGCGACCGTATCGCCGATGTGGTCGCGACAGCCGATGCCCCCGACGGCCCTCGCCGGGTCAATCTCGCCGGGCACACGCTGCTTCCCGGGCTCATGGACATGCATTCCCACCTGATCGGTCCAGACGACACCGGACAGGGGTACGCCGCGCTCGTGATGCGCAGCCCCGCGCAGGAAGCGGTCATCGGCGTGCACAACGCGTGGTCGACCCTGGAAGCCGGTTTCACGACGGTCCGTGACATCGGCACCTTCCGCGCCTTCGTCGACGTGGCGCTCAAGGAAGGCATCGACAACGGATGGTTCCCAGGGCCCCGCATGATGTGCGCGGGCGCCTACGTGACTACCCCCGGTGGGGCCGGTGACCTCACGGGGCTCGCGGTCGACGTCGACGAGGTCGTGCCCCGCGACCTGCGGTTCGGGGTGACGAGTGGTGTCGATCAGATGCGCACGACGGTGCGCCAGGTGCTGCGCTACGGCGCCGACTTCATCAAGGTGCTCGCGACCGGAGCCGTGCTGACGAGCGGCACGAGGCCCGGCATGCCGGAGTTCACCGAGGATGAGCTGCGCGCGGCGGTCGAGGAAGCCGACGGAGCCGGCGTGCACGTCGCCGCGCACGCGCACGGTGCCGAGGGCATCAAGCGAGCGGTGCGCGCCGGCGTGCGTTCGATCGAGCACGGCTCGCTGATGGACGACGAGGCGATCGAGATGATGGCCGAGCGGGGCACCTACCTCGTGGCCGACATGTACGACGGCGACTACATGCTCGAGGTGGGGCCGTCGCTCGGATACACCGACGAGGTCATCGAGAAGGTGCACCTCACCAACGACGCACAGCGCGAGGGCTTCACCAAGTGCGTGAAGGCCGGGGTGCCGCTGGCCTTCGGCACCGACTCGGGCATCGCGCCGCACGGGGTCAACGCCCGGCAGTTCGCGTACTACGTGCGGTTCGGGCTCACCCCGGTCCAGGCGATCCAGAGCGCCACGCGGTGGGCGGCCGAGCTCATGCGCTGGGAAGACCGCGTGGGCACGATCGCGCCCGGCCTGTTCGCGGACCTGGTCGCCGTGCCTGGCGATCCAACCGACGACGTGACGCTCCTCGAGGACGTGCCATTCGTGATGAAGGGCGGCGAGATCGTCAAGGGCGACCGATAGCCCGCTCGGGCGAGCCCGGCGCTCAACTCGATAGACGTTCGAAGGCGATCTGCCGCATGTGCCACACGACCGGGAGAGTCGAGGGATCGGCGGCGAGCGCCGCGAGGCCCTCCGAGAGGTCAGGGCGAGGCGCGATCTCGCCGGACTCGGCCAGCACGTCGAGGTTCATCGAGAACATGCCGGCGGTGAGCCCGGCCGGCGGACGCAGCGTGACCACCTCGTCGTGCACTCGAGCCGCGGCATCGGGGTCGGCCATCCCGTGAAGCGCCGGACCGACGATGAGGCGGCCGCCCTGGCTCGAGACGACCGGGATCGCGACCTCGTCGAGGTAGGTCCGGATGACCGGATCGTCGGTCTCGACGGCTTCCACCTCGTCGAGCAGCAGCCGACCCCCGATCGCGAGTGCCCCGCACCACGAGCCGACGAGAGCCGCGTGGTCAGGGAGGTGCGCGATCAACAGCCGGGCGTAGGCGACGTTCGGGGCTTCGACCGGCCAGGGCAGCTCCGTGGCGTCGTGCTCGAGGAAGTCGACCCCCGGCGTCGGTGACGCCGCGGCGGTCTCGACGAACGCCGACGACCGGTCGAGACCCACCGTGCGCATCGCTCGCACGACCCGATGGACGAGGCGCGTGGTGTGCCCGGGCCCACATCCGAGGTCGACTGCGAGCGTCGGTGCTCGAGGAGCGATACGGCGCAGGAACGACTCGGATGCGGGGCCGAACAGCTCAGCGACGACCGCGAGCCGATCGCCCGCGAGCGCGGAGTCTCCGTAGGTATAGCGGGGCATGCATTGCAGGCTAGCGGGCCGCGTCGCCCGACCGCCGCCCGTTGCGCCCGGCGCCCCGGCGGTATCGTGCGTTCGGTGCCGAGAGGAAGGATCCGCCGATGACCCCGGAGCACGAGCCGCTCACCGCTGAGCAGATCATCGAGGACTCCAAGCGCTACACCCTTTACGACTGGCAGGCGCAGTCGAAGGCGTCGCCGCTCGCGATCGATCGAGCTGAAGGCGTCTACATGTACGGGGTCGACGGGCGCCGGTGGCTCGACTTCAACTCCCAGCTCATGGGCGTGAACATCGGCCACGGCGACAAGCGGGTCACCGAGGCGATCGCGCGCCAGGCCGAGCGGCTTCCCTACATCTCGCCGTTCCATGCCTTCGAGGGCCGCGCCGTGCTCGGACGCACGCTCGCGAGGCTGTGGCCCGGCGACATCGAGAAGACGTTCTTCACGCTCGGGGGCGCCGAAGCCAACGAGAACGCCGTGAAGATCGCGAAGACGGTGACCGGACGCCAGAAGGTGCTCGCGCGCTACCGCAGCTACCACGGGTCGACCTACGCGACGATGATGCTCACGGGCGATCCCCGCCGGTGGCCGAACGAGCAGCCGGCGATGCCGGGCGTCGTGCACGTGCTCGACCCGTACCACGGACCCCAGCGCGAGGTCGACGACGCCTCGACCGCGCTCGCACTGCTCGAGGAGACGATCGAGCTGGAAGGACCTGAGACGATCGCGGCCTTCATCCTGGAGCCGGTGACCGGCACGAACGGCATCCTGATCCCGCCCGACGGCTACCTGGAGGGCGTGCGCGAGCTGTGCAGCCGCTCCGGCATCATGATGATCGCCGACGAGGTGATGTGCGGATGGGGTCGCACGGGTGAGTGGTTCGCCGTGAACCACTGGGGCGTCGTTCCCGACATCATCACGACGGCCAAGGGGCTCACGTCGTCATACGCTCCGCTCGGCGCGGTAGGGCTGGCGCCGCACGTCGCGACCCATTTCGAGGACGCCGTCTTCTGGGGCGGGTTGACCTACAACACCCATCCGCTCGGGGTGGCCGCAGCCATCGCGGCGATCCAGGTGCTCGAGGACGACGATCTCGTCGGCAACG
Source organism: Actinomycetota bacterium (assembly GCA_036379795.1). Classification (GTDB taxonomy): domain Bacteria; phylum Actinomycetota; class UBA4738; order UBA4738; family HRBIN12; genus JAOUEA01. The sequence continues at coordinate 8,249 of DASVGA010000092.1, forward strand.
CCAAGCGTCTCGAGCCGGTCATGCGCGCCCACCATGAGGCGCTCGCCGCGAAGCATCCGAGCGTCGGGCGGTCCCGCAACATCGGCCTGTTCGGCATCCTCGAGCTGGTGAAGGACCGTGAGACCCTCGAGCCGCTCAGCCCCTACAACCAGAAGAACGAGACGATGCAGGAGCTCGATCGCTTCATGCTCGACAACGGGCTCTTCACGTTCGTGCGCTGGTGGAACGTGATGACCAATCCGCCGCTCTGCGTCACCGAGGAACAGCTCGCCGAGGGCTTCGAGATCATCGACCGCGCACTCGACATCGCCGATGCCGCGATGGATCGCTGAGTGACGGCCCGCGAGCGCGTCGGGTTCATCGGCCTCGGCATCATGGGCCGGCCGATGGCCCGGAACCTGCTCTCGGCGGGGTTCCCGCTCACGGTGCACTCTCGCTCGGCCGGTCGGGTCGACGAGCTCGTGGCAGCGGGTGCCTCGAGGGCCGACGGTCCCGCCGAGATCGCCACGTCGAGCGACGTCATGATCACGATGCTCCCCGACACCGCCGACGTCGAGGAAGTGATCACCGGCCCCGGGGGTGTGATCGAGGGAGCACGGGCCGGGTCGCTCGTGATCGACATGAGTTCGATCGATCCCGAGCCGACC
>DASVGA010000093.1:0-6901 GCA_036379795.1 Actinomycetota bacterium
CTCCGCCGACGTCGGCCCCGTCGTGGACCGCGCCCGAGCGGCCGGGGGTGCCGTCGAGACCGGCCCCTGCCTCGCCTGAGGCTCGGGCGTCATCGGCCCGATACGTCGAATCCGGTCGTGCGCACGCCGACGCGGATCGCCTGCCATCCGTCGGCAAGCTCCGGCAACGCGTGGTCGTCGGTCTCGAACGCGAGCAACGACGGACCGGACCCCGAGACGCACACCGCCATGCCATGATCGCGGAGCAGCTCGAACACCGCGCCGACCTGGGGAAGCAGCGCCAGCCGCACGGACTGATGGATGCGGTCGAGCATCGCCTCGGCCAGCAGCGACGGCTCGTGCGTGAGGGCGTGCACCGTGAGCGCCGCGTGGGCCGCGTTGAAGATCGCGTCGTCGCGGGAGACCACCTGGGGAAGCGCCGCCCTGGCTTCGTCGGTCGAGAGCCGCACCCCCGTAGGCACGAGGATCACCGGGCGCAGGCCGGGGTGGGGATCGAGCCGGTGCACGGGGCCGCCGGGCACCGCGATCGTGAACCCTCCGAACACCGCGGGCGCGGCGTTGTCGGGGTGGCCTTCGATCGCGGCGGCGCGGGTGAAGGCCTCGTGGCGATCGAGGTCGGCGCCGCCGGCACGGGGGGCGAGCACCGAGCCGAGCACCACGCCCGCCACGGTCGCCGCGGCGGACGAGCCGAGGCCGCGTTCGAGGGGGATGGCGTTGTGCCCGATCAGCCTCGCGGGCGGCAGCTCCACGCCTCGCGCCGAGGCGACCCGCGCGATCGTGCGGCTCACGAGGTCGCTCCCGTCGACGGGGAGCTCGCCGGACCCCTCCCCGTGCCACTCGACCCCGGGCTCGGCGTCGGTGTCGAGGGTCACCTCGTTGCACAGGTCGAGGGCGAGGCCGAAGCAGTCGAACCCTGGTCCGAGGTTCGCCGAGGTCGCGGGCACCCGAACCGTGACTCGCACGGCGCTACAGCCCCAGCTCTGCGGCCACGGCTTCGGCGTCGGGCGGCACCGCGGCCGGGTGTGCGGCCCCCGAGATCGCCCATTCGGGGTCTTTCAGCCCGTGTCCCGTGAGGATGCAGACGACGGTGGCGCCCCGAACGAGATGGCCTTCGGCGTGCAGGTGGAGCAGCCCGGCCACGCTCGCGGCGCTGGCCGGTTCCACGAAGAGCCCTTCGCGGGCGACCCGGCGGTAGGCCGAGAGGATCTCCCGGTCGGTGACGGCGCCGATCGCCCCTTCGGACTCCGTTGCCGCAGCGACCGCGAGGTCCCACGACGCGGGGTTGCCGATGCGGATCGCGGTGGCGATCGTCTGCGGGTCCTTCACCGGCTCGCCGCGCACGATCGGTGCGGCGCCTTGGGCCTGGAAGCCCATCATGCGGGGCGGCTCGGCGATGACAGCGTCGGCCAGGTACTCGGAGTAGCCGAGCCAGTGGCTCGAGATGTTGCCCGCGTTGCCGACGGGGACGCAGTGCAGGTCGGGAGCCCGGCCGAGCGCATCGACGATCTCGAACGCGCAGGTCTTCTGGCCCTGCAGCCGGTAGGGGTTCACGCTGTTCACGAGCGTGATCGGGAAGCGCTCGGCGAGATCCTTCGCGAGCTCCAGCGACTCGTCGAAGTTGCCCTCGACCTCCAGCACGCGCGCGCCGTGAACGAGCGTCTGCGCCATCTTGCCCATGGCCACTTTGCCCTTTGGGACCAGCACGGCGCACGTGAGCGCGGCAGCCGACGCGTAGGCGGCCGCCGACGCGCTCGTGTTGCCGGTGGACGCGCACACGATCGCCTTGGCGCCTTCCTCGAGCGCCTTGGAGATCGCGAGCGTCATGCCCCGGTCCTTGAAGGAACCGGTGGGGTTGGCCCCGTCGTACTTCAGCCAGACGTCGCAGCCGGTCTCGTCGCTGAGCGAAACCGAACGCACGAGCGGCGTGCCCCCTTCACCGAGGCTCACGATCGGGGTGTCGTCGCCGACCGGGAGCCGGTCGCGGTACTCCTCGATCACCCCGCGCCACTGGTGCGCCTGCGCCCCGCGCTCCTGGTCGGTCACGGCTCGTCGCCCTCGACGCGCAGCACGCTCGAGACCGAGCGCACCGCCGGGGATTCCCGAAGCTCCTGGAGCGTCTTCTGCAGCGACCCTTCCTGCGCGCGGTGCGTGATGAGCACGAGGGTCGCCTCGTCGCCCGAGCCTTCCTGCCACACCCGCTCGATCGAGACGCCGTTGTGCGCGAAGTCGCCCGCGATCTCGGCGAGCACGCCGGGGCGATCGGCGACGTGCAGGTTGAGGTAGTACTGGCCGCGGGTGTCGTCCATCGGCTTGATGCGGCGGTCGAGGGTGCAGGTGCATCCCATCGCCCGGCCGCCGCTCGAACGGTTGCGCGCAGCGGTCACGAGGTCGCCGACGACGGCGGTCGCGGTCGCGTCACCGCCCGCGCCGGGACCGTAGAACATGAGCTCGCCGACGTGTTCGCCTTCGACGAAGACCGCGTTGAAGGCGCCGCGGACCGCCGCGAGCGGATGGGTGTCGGGCATCATCGCCGGGTGCACGCGCACCGAGATCTCGTCTTCGTCGAGCTCGGCGATCGCGAGCAGCTTCACGACGTAGCCCATGCGGCGGGCGTCGGCGATGTCGAGGGCCGTCACGCCGGTGATGCCCTCGCGGTAGACGTCGCGGGCCACGACACGAGAGTTGAAGGCGATCGACGCGAGGATCGCACACTTGGCGGCCGCGTCGGACCCCTCGACGTCGGCGGTGGGATCGGCCTCGGCGTATCCGAGCCGTTGCGCCTCTGCGAGCGCCTCCGCGAACGAGGAACCCTGTTCGCTCATGCGCGTGAGGATGAAGTTCGTCGTGCCGTTCACGATGCCGATCAGCCGGTGGACGCGTTCGCCTGCGAGCGATTCCTTGAGGGGACGGATCAACGGGATGCCCCCGCCGACCGCCGCCTCGAAGAGCAGGTCGAGCCCGGCGGCGTCGGCCGCGTCGAACAGGTCCTTGCCCTCCGACGCGAGGAGCTCCTTGTTCGCCGTGACCACCGGCTTCCCGGCGCGCAAGGCCGCCAGCAGCAAGGCCTTGGCCGGCTCGATGCCTCCGATCAGCTCGCACACCACATCGATCTCCGGGTCGTCGACCACCGATGCCGCGTCGGTGGTGAACGCGTCGGCGGGAAGCGGCACGCTCCGGTCGCGGCCGGGGTCACGCACCGCGACCCTCGTCACCGCCACGCGGCAACCCGCACGCATCGCGATGTCGTCGGCGTGGTCGTGCAGCAGGCGGATCGTGGCGGCGCCGACCGTGCCGCACCCCACCATGCCGATCCGGATCGTGCGTTCGCTCACGTCTGGTCCCCCTGACCGCGGCGGTCCGCCGGCTCGCTGCCGCCGATCCAGGCCGCCATCAGTATCTCGTCCTCGTCACCGTAGGACTTGCGGGAATGGCGCGCGAGCCGTCCTTCCTGCACGAACCCGAACCTGCGGTACAGGGCGATCGCGGCGCGGTTGTGCGGGTAGACCGAGAGCACGACCTTGTCGACGCCCACCGAACGCGCCCAGCGCATCGCCTCGGCCATGAGGGCGGTGCCGATCCCACGCCCACGCGCATCGGCGGCCACCGCGATGCCGAGCGAGGCGACGTGGCGGGTCACCGGATGGGCCTCCCGCTCGATGTAGAGGTGTCCGATGAGGCGCCCGGCGGCATCGATCGCCACGATCTGCGCCTCGCGCTCGGTCCACGGGTGGGCGAACCGGCGGCGGTACGTGCGGATCGTGCCCGTGACGCGCTCGCTCCGCACGTTGCCCTGCTCCGCCACGATGGCACGCCAGAACGCGAGGTAGGAGCGCGCGTCGGCCGGGCGAGCGGGGCGTACGGTCACGCCGTCGGGGGTGGCGGGCGTCGGTGCGGCTGGCGCCGGCGCGATCTCGAGACGGTCGAGGTCCGCTGCGTCCTCGCGCCGGAGCCACGGCGTGACCGTGCCCTCGGCGACCGCGACGACCGCGGGGCGGCCGACGCGGTTGTACGTGCTCGCGAGGGAGTAGGTGTAGGCGCCGGTCGCGGCGAACGCCAGCAGGTCGCCCTCGCCGGTCGTCGCCGGCAGATGCACATGCTCGGCGAGCGTGTCGCCCGATTCGCAGTGGCGACCCACGACGGTCAGGTCGGCGACGGGACCATGCCCGCGTGTCGGTGTCGCGAGCGCCACCGAGTGGGCCGCGTCGTAGAGCGCGGGCCGCACGTTGTCGCTCATGCCACCGTCGACCGCGACGAGCCGCCGGCTCCCGGCGACGGTCTTCGTCGCCACGACCCGGTAGAGCGTGACGCCTGCGTTCGCGAGGAGCCACCGCCCCGGCTCCACGATGAGCGTGGGTTCATCGAGGTCGAGCCGAGCCGCCTCGTCGCGGAGACGCGTGCCCATGACGTCGCCGAGGCGCTCGAGCGAGATCGCGTGCTCGTCGACGTAGCGCACCCCGAACCCTCCCCCGACATCGACCGTGCCGATCTGCAGGCCGGTCTCCTCGCGTACGCGCGCGGCGAGCTGCAGTAGCACGTCGAGCGTCCGCAGGAACGGTTCGACATCCACGATCTGCGACCCGATGTGCGCGTGCAGCCCGTCGAGGCGGAGGCCCGGCATCTCGGCCGCTCGGCCAAGCACCTCCACCGCTTCGGCCAGCGGCGTACCGAACTTCGATGCGTCGTGGCCGGTCGCGATCGCCTCGTGGGTCCTGACCTCGACCTCGGGCACGACACGTAGCAGCACCGGCTGGACGCTGCCGGCTCCGCGGGCGACCTGATCGAGGCGACCCAGTTCGTCGAGACCGTCGGCGACGACGAGCCCCAGCCCCGACTCGACGGCGAGCGAGAGCTCCTCGTCGGTCTTGGCGTTGCCGTGCATGACGATGCGCGATGCGGGCGCTCCCGCGCGCAGACACGCCTGGACCTCCCCGCCCGTCGCGGCGAGCAGGTCGAGGCCTTCGTCGAGCGCGAGCCGCAGCATCGCGAAGCCGGTGAATGCCTTGACCGCGTAGCAGACCCGTGGGAACGATGCCCGGGCCAGGCGGCAACGCTCGCGCACCTCCTGCTCGTCGACGACCAGCAGCGGGGTGCCGAACCGCTCGGCGAGATCCACGGCCCGAACGCCGGCCACCGCGAGTCCGTCGTTGTCGAAGGCGGCGTGCGACGGCCACGGGCCGCCCCACGCTCGATCAATCATCGTCGTCGGCGCGCTCCATCGACTCCGGCGCGCTCACGCCGAGCAGCTCGAGCAGGTTCGCGAGCACCTGCTTCGTGGCCGTGGCCAGCCAGAGCCTCGCCTGGGTGAGCTCGGCGTCGTCGGAGACCACCGTGCAGTCGGTATAGAAGCGGTGGAAGCGGGCCGCGAGATCCTGCGCCGCGTGCGCGACGCGATGGGGCGCGCGCAGCTCGGCCGCGTACGCGATCGACGCAGGCACGTCGGCCAGCCCGCGCATGAGGTCGGTCTCGGCGTCGGCGGTGAGCAGGGTCAGGTCGGCGTGCTCGATCGCGCGCAGCGAGACGCCCTCGCGAGCGGCCTTGGCGAGGATCGACGCGATGCGCGCATGCCCGTACTGCACGTAGTAGACCGGGTTGTCCATCGACTGGCGCTTCACGGCCTCGATGTCGAAGTTGATCGTCGCGTCGTTCGAGAACAGCAGCAGGTGGAACCGCGTCGCGTCGACGCCGACCTCGTCGAGCAGCTGGTCGAGCGAGACGAAGTTGCCCGAGCGCTTGCTCATGGGCACCGGTTCCCCGTCGCGCATGAACGACACCCACTGGTAGATGAGCAGCTCGAGCGCGCCGGGGTCGTACCCGAGCGCCTGGGCCGCTCCCTCGAGCCGCGCCACGTCGCCGTGGTGGTCTGCCCCGAGCACGTAGACGAGGTGATCGAACCCGCGGGAGAACTTGTCGATGATGTACGCGGCGTCGGCTCCGAAGTAGGTGTGGTGTCCGTTGGACCGCACGATGACCCGGTCCTTGTCGTCGCCGAACGCGGTCGAGCGGAACCACAGGGCTCCCTCGTCTTCGAAGATCGCGCCGGCTTCGCGCAGCCGCTCCACCGCAGCCTCGATCTCTCCCTTCGCGGCGAGCTCCGACTCCCGGAAGAACGTGTCGAACCGAACGCCGAACCGTTCGAGGGTGGCCTCGATCTGCGGGAGCACGCGCGCGACGCCCTCCGCACGCATGCGCAGGAAGCGCTCGTCGGCGGGGAGATCGGCGAGCGTCGGTCCCTCGGTCTCCACGATGTCGCGCGCGAGATCCTCGACGTAGGCGCCGTGGTATCCGTCGTCGGGCACCTCGGCGTCGCGCCCCACGAGCTGCAGGAACCTCGCCTCGACCGACGCGCCGAACCGATCCATCTGCCCGCCCGCGTCGTTGAAGTAGTACTCGCGCTCGACGATCCATCCGGTCGCATCGAGCAGGCGTGCGAGCGCGTCGCCGATCGCCGCGTTTCGGGCGTGCCCGAGCGTCAGCGGCCCCGTCGGGTTCGCGCTCACGAACTCGACCTGCACGCGGCGCCCGTGCGTCTTGGCCCGGCCATAGGCCGCACCCCGAACCGCGATGTCGTGCAGCGCCTCGTACAGCCAGTCGTCGGTCGTGAACAGGTTCAGGAAGCCGGGCCCCGCTACCTCGACGCGCTCGAGGACCGGTGCGTCCGGCAGCGCGTCGGCGATCGACTGCGCGACCTCGCGCGGTGGAAGCCCGGCCCGCGCGGCGAGCCCCAACGCGACGTTGGTGGCGAAGTCGCCGTGCTCACGCTGCTTCGGAACGAGCAGCTCGGGCGTCGGCAGCTCGCCGTCGATGCCGAGTGCCGGAGCCGCCCGCTCGAGCGCCCGGCGGAGCAGGTCCGTGAGCTGTTCCTCGATCACGAGGTCGCCTCGGTGACGAGCGCCGACCGCAC
>DASVGA010000094.1:0-5268 GCA_036379795.1 Actinomycetota bacterium
GGGCCGCCCACGATCGGCACCAACTGGAACGAGCTCGCCGACCAGGTGCTCGAGATCAGGGATGGATCACCGCCGACCGGTCCCGACGACGTGGTGGTCGACGCCGCGACGGCGCGGTCGGCGAACCTCGCGGTCGGCGACGAGATCCAGATCCTGTTCGAGGGCGAGCCCGGCCGGTTCACGATCGTGGGCATCGCCGGGTTCGGCGATGCCGACAACCTCGGCGGGGCGACCTTGGCCGTGTTCGAGACCGAGACCGCGCAGCGGGTGCTGGGAAAGGAGGGTCTCTTCGACGCGATCAGCGTCGTCGGCGACGAGGATGTCGCCGCCAGCGAGCTGCGAGCGTCGGTTGCGGCCGTGCTGCCCGACGGCGTGGAGGCGCTCACCTCCACGACGGTGGCCGACGAGGCAAGCCGGAACCTGCAGGAGGACCTCGGTTTCTTCCGCACGGCCTTGCTCGTGTTCGCAGCCGTCGCGCTGTTCGTCGGTTCGTTCATCATCTTCAACACGTTCTCGATCATCGTCGCCCAGCGCACCCGTGAGCTCGCCCTGCTGCGGGCGCTCGGGGCGTCGAGGCGTCAGGTCGTCGCATCGGTCGTCGTCGAGGCGCTGGTGGTCGGACTCGTCGCATCCGGTCTCGGCATCCTCGCCGGCATCGGGATCGCGGTCGGGCTGCAGGGACTGCTCGGCGCGTTCAACATCGACCTGCCGAGCACGTCGTTGCAGCTGCTTCCCCGGACCATCGTGGCGTCGGTGCTGGTGGGCGTCGTGGTGACCGTGGCGGCATCGATCCTGCCCGCCCGCCACGCGGGATCGGTGGCGCCGGTGCAGGCCCTGCGTCAGGTTGCCGACGGTGGCCGGGTGCGGGAGCTCGCCGGCCGCAGGCTCGTCATCGCGCTCACGGTCACCGCTGCCGGCGTCGGCGCGTTGCTGTACGGCTTGTTCGGCGCGGAGTCCAACGCGGTCTACTCGGTCGGTGCGGGCGCGGCCGTCACCTTCGTCGGCGTCGCGATGCTGTCGCCGCTCGTGGCGCGCCCGATCGTCGGCGTGCTCGGGGCCCCGGTGCGGCGGCTGTCGTTCCAGGGTCGCCTCGGTCGCGAGAACGCGATGCGCAGCCCACGACGCACCGCGTCGACCGCGGCCGCGCTGATGATCGGGCTCGGGCTGGTGGCGATGGTCGCGATCCTCGCCTCGTCGCTCAAGTCGTCGTTCACCGCGGCGCTCACCGACACCCTGAAGGCCGACTTCACCCTGTCGACGAGCTCGTTCACCGCCTTCAGTCCCGAGGCCGCCGAACGGGTGGCCGCCCTGCCCGAGGTCGAGGCGGTCTCGGCGTTCCGCCAGAACGGCTTCAAGGTCGGCGGCTCCACCTCGTTCATCACCGCGGTCGATCCGTCGACCGTGGAGCGTGTGGCGACCCTCGAGGTCTCGGAGGGTTCCGTCGCGGCGCTCGCCGAGCAGGACTCCGTGCTCGTGCATCGAGACGTGGCGGCCGAGAACGGCTGGTCACTCGGCGACGAGGTGGCGGCCTCCTTCGCCTCGACGGGAGACGCGCCGCTCACGATCGTGGGCATCTACGACGAGAACCGGCTGGCCGGCGACTACGTGGTCTCGCTGGCCACCTACGAGGAGCGCTACGTGGAGCAGCTCGATGCGTTCGTGCTCGTCAAGGGCGCGCAGGGGGTGGCGCTCGACGAGGTGGAGGCCGCGGTGCGCGCCGCGGTCGAGGATCTTGCCAACGTCCAGGTCCAGGACCAAGCGGCGTTCCGGGAGCAGCAGGCGGGGTTCATCGACCAGCTGCTCGGGCTGATCACCGCGCTGCTGCTCATGTCGATCGGCATCGCGGGCGTCGGCATCGTCAACACGCTTGGACTCTCCATCTACGAGCGGACGAGGGAGCTCGGGCTGCTGCGCGCCGTGGGCATGAGCCGCCGGCAGGTCTCCCGCATGGTGCGCTGGGAAGCGATCCTGATCGCGGTGTTCGGCGCCGTGCTCGGGGTCGCGATCGGCATCGCGTTCGGATGGGCGCTGCAGCAGGCTCTGAAGTCGGAAGGCGTGAGCGAGTTCACACTTCCGGTCGGCCAGCTCGTGGCCTACGTCGTCGCCGCCGCGCTCATCGGTGTCGTGGCCGCGATCTGGCCGGCGCGCCGGGCCGCGAGGCTCAACGTGCTGCAGGCGATCGCGTACGAGTAGCGCCGGGCGGGTGGCTATCATGCCTCGATGCCGACCCTGACGCTTCCCGAAGGCGCGAGCGTCGAGCTGCCTGAGGGCGAGCCCGTCGGCGCCGTGCTGCCCAAGGGAACGATCGCCGCGCGCGTCGACGGCGAGCTCCGCGACCTCGCGTTCGTTCCCGCCGGCCCGGCGATCGTCGAACCGATCGCCCCGTCGTCCGACGACGGGCTGCACGTGCTGCGTCACTCGACCGCGCACGTGCTCGCGCAGGCCGTCTGCGACCTCTACCCCGGGGCGGCCTACGCGATCGGACCCGCCGTCGCCGACGGGTTCTACTACGACTTCGATCTTCCCGAGCCCGTGCACGCGTCGGATCTCGTGAAGATCGAGCAGCGGATGCGACGGATCGTGAAACGGAACCAGCGGTTCGTGCGCGAGGAGGTCGCCCGCGAGGAAGCGATCGAGCGCCTGCGCGACCAGCCGTTCAAACTCGAGATCATCGAAGGCATCGGCAGCGCCACCGACGAGGAAGCCGCGTCGGAGGCGGCCGCCGGCGATGTGGTGTCGCTCTATTCCAACGACGGCTGGGTGGACCTGTGCATGGGTCCACACGTGCCGCACACGGGCATGCTCGGAGCCTTCAAGCTCACGAACGTGGCCGGCGCGTACTGGCGAGGAGACGAGCACAATCCGCAGCTCACGCGCATCTACGGCACGGCGTGGGCGAACCAGGACGACCTCGACGCGTACCTGCACCGCCTCGAGGAGGCCGAGCGCCGCGACCATCGCACGCTCGGCCACGACCTCGACCTGTTCTCGTTCCCCGAGGAGATCGGATCGGGGCTCGCGGTGTTCCATCCCAAGGGTGGGCTCGTGCGGCGGCTCATGGAGGACTACTCGCGTCGCCGGCACGAGGAAGCCGGCTACGAGTTCGTCTACACGCCGCACATCACGAAGGCCGAGCTGTTCGAGATCAGTGGGCACCTGTCGTGGTTCGCCGACGGCATGTTCCCCCCGATGGAGCTCGACGGGGGCACCCGGTACTACCTGAAGCCCATGAACTGCCCGATGCACATCCTGATCTTCAAGAGCCGAACGCGCAGCTACCGCGAGTTGCCGCTGCGGTTGTTCGAGTTCGGCACGGTGTATCGATACGAGCTCTCCGGGGTGGTGCACGGCCTCACGCGTGTGCGTGGTCTCACGATGGACGACGCCCACATCTTCACCACACATGACCAGCTCGGCGATGAGCTTCGGTCGGTGCTCACGTTCGTGCTCGATCTGCTGCGCGACTACGGACTCGACGAGTTCTACATGGAGCTGTCGACACGCCCCGAGGGCAAGGCGATCGGCACCGTGGAGGAATGGAACGAGGCCACCGAGGCGCTCCGCCTCGCCGCGGAGGCGATGGACGTGCCGCTCGTGATGGACGAGGGCGGTGGTGCCTTCTACGGCCCGAAGATCAGCGTGCAGGCGCGAGATGCGATCGGCCGCACCTGGCAGATGTCGACGATCCAGGTCGACTTCCAGATGCCGCAGCGCTTCGACATGGAGTACTCGGGTGACGACAATGCACGGCACCGTCCGGTCATGGTGCATCGGGCGCTGTTCGGCTCGGTCGAGCGCTTCTTCGGGGTGCTCACCGAGCACTACGCGGGAGCGTTCCCGCTGTGGCTCGCGCCCGAGCAGATGCGGCTGGTGCCGGTCGCCGACCGCCACGTCGCGCATTGCGAGGAGCTCGCCGCCAAGGCGAAGGCAGCCGGGATCCGTGCCGTCGTCGACGGGTCCAAGGAGAGTGTCGGCAAGAAGATCCGAGCAGCGCAGCTCGACAAGGCGCCGTACACGCTCGTCGTAGGCGACCGGGAGGCGGAGTCCGACGCGTACACCGTGCGCGACCGGGCGGGCACGGAGACACCCGGCGTGGCGTTCGGCCGGCTCGTCGACGCGTTGGTCGAGGAGGCGTCGACTCATTCGCTCACGCAGACCGACTTCGCGCGACGGAGCTGAGGGGCGGCGTGGATCACCTCTGGAGCCCGTGGCGCATGGAGTACATCGAGACCGCGCGCGACGAGCTCGAAGAGGACGGCGGATGCGTGTTCTGCGCCGTTCCCGATCGCGAGCCCGAACGCGTGCTCGCTCGCGGCGAGGTCGCCTACGTGGTGCTGAACAAGTTCCCGTACAACCCGGGGCACCTGCTCGTCGTGCCGCTACGCCATACCGGCGACATCGAGGACCTCACCGACGCGGAGAGCGGGGAGCTGCAAGCGTTGCTGCGCCGCTCGATCCGCGCGCTGCGGGAGGAGTCGGAGCCGCACGGGTTCAACGTGGGCCTGAACCTCGGGTCGATCGCAGGGGCGGGCATCCCCGGCCACCTGCACTGGCACGTCGTGCCGAGGTGGGGTGGCGACACGAACTTCATGCCGGTCGTCGGCCAGGTCCGGGTCTTGCCGGAGCTGCTCGCCGACACCGCCCGCCGTCTCGCGCCGCGGTTCAGCGATGCCTGAGCATGACGACGGGTTCGTCGATCCCGCCGACGGGGGCAGGCTGCACTACGAGGTCGCAGGGACCGGACCGGCGGTGACCCTGCTGCATCCGGGTCTGTGGGACATGCGGGCGTGGGACCCGCAGTTCGAGCCGTGGGCGGAGCGGTTCCGCGTGCTCCGGTACGACATGCGCGGATACGGGGCGTCGTCGAGACCGGACGGCTCGGCCTACTCGCACGTGCGCGACCTCGAGGCCGTGCTCGACGAGGAGGGCATCGACCGCTTCCACCTCATGACCTTCTCGCGGGGCACCTCGTGGGGGCTCCAGCTCGCCCTCGCGCACCGAGGTCGGGTGGCGTCGCTGTCGATCGGCGACTACCGGGCCGCGGAGGTCGCCTTGACGCGGGAGATGGTCGAGGCCCAGCTGGCGACGTGGTTCCGCGGCAAGCCCGTCAGTGAACGTGTGCCGGCCCACGTCCTCGTCGAGCTCGGGCGCGAGTCCAAGGCTCGTGACCTCTGGGACGACCTCGCCTCCCTGTCGTGCCCGCTCCTCGTCGCCCGGCCGGGCGCCGCCGGCATCCTCGACGACGAACAGGTCGACCGGTACCGAGCC
>DASVGA010000095.1:0-7197 GCA_036379795.1 Actinomycetota bacterium
AGGGAGGCGCGGGCGCGATCGAGCTCGCCGAGGCGGTCGTGAAGGCCTGCGATCAGCCGAACTCGTTCGACTTCCTCACCCCCGACGGCGCTGGGCTCAAGGAGCAGATCCAGGCGATCGCGATGCGTCTGTACGGCGCCGACGGCGTCGACTACCTGCCGCAGGCCGAGAAGGACATCGAGCGGATGGACGAGCTCGGGTTCGGCACGGTGCCGGTGTGCATGGCCAAGACCCACCTGTCGCTCAGCCACGATCCGCTGCTGCTGAACCGCCCGTCGAACTTCCGGCTGCCGGTGCGCGCCGTGGTGCCGAGCGCGGGCGCGGGGTTCGTGGTCGCGCTCTGCGGCGACATGCAGCGCATGCCGGGCCTCGGTCGCACGCCGGCCTTCCACAACGTCGACATCGACACCGACGGCCGAACGGTCGGCCTGTTCTGAGCTGGGACACCACCACGCCGCGAACCGTGGTGCCTGCCCCTGTGGAATCCGCCGTCGTCTAGCGGAAGATGGAGGCATGGTCGATCAGGCGCTCGCGTCCACGCAGGCCGGCAGGGCGGCTCGGCTGCTGGCCAGGCCGGCGATCCTGCGCCTATCGTCGTCGGTCGCCGGCGCGCTGATCGCGGGCATCGTCGTCGGCGGACTGGGAGGGAGGTTGGTGATGCGCCTGTCCGCGATCGCTGCCGACGACTCACGGATCGGCATGGTCACGGAGAACGGCAACCGTGTCGGTGACATCACAGGGCCGGGCACCCTGGCGCTGGTGCTGTTCGTCGGCCTGTCGACCGGACTCGCGATGGGGGTCTTCCTGTTCGCCCTGCGAACGGTGCTGCCACCGCGCCTGCTTCCGCTCACGGTGTCGATCGTCGCGCTCGGGCTCGGCGCCGGCATCGTGATCGACCCCGGCAATCCCGACTTCACGATCCTCGGCAACCGCGGTCTGAACGTCGCGATGTTCCTCGCGCTGTTCCCCGCGTTCGGATGCACGGCGGTATGGGTCGCGGAACGGTTCGATCGATGGTTGGTACAGCCTCCGCTCGTGCGGCTCGCCCCTCTCACGCTCGTCGGCGTCGCGATCTCGACCGGTCTCGGGGTGCTGGGACTCGGGCTCGTCGGCACCCAGAACGGCATCTTCGCCTTCCTGGCCATCGTCGCCGTGATCGTGCTCGGCGTGATAGCGAGCTCAGGCGACGGCCAGACCGCGCACGGAGCCCGCCGGCTCGTAACGGTGCTGCTGGCGTGCGCGACCGCATGGGGACTGGTCGGGATGGCGCGGGACGTGGCGACGATCGTCGGGTGAGATCGAGGCAGGCGTGTCTCTTGCCTGGTGGGTAAGCCTCACGCCTCGGGCGGCATGACGCAGAATTCGTTGCCTTCGGGGTCGAGCATCACGGCCCAGACGTTGCCGTCTTCCTCGGCCCAGTTGCGGAGCGTCGCGCCTATGCCCTCGAGCCTGATGACCTCGTCGTCGACGGACTCCTCGGCCACCACGTCGATGTGCACACGGTTCTTGCCGGTCTTGGCCTCGTGCACCTCGGTGAAGAAGAGCACGGGCAGCCCCGGCAGCCCGTCGTCGGGCGGCTCGACCATGACGCTCGGGTCGTCCTCTGGGTCGTCGATGCCTTTCGCGGCGAGACGCTCGAGTTCGCCGGCGTCGTAGGGCGCGACCTTCCACCCCAGCGCTGCGGCCCAGAACCGGGCGAGCGGCGCGGCGTCCTCGCAATCGAACACGATCGCATCGATGCGCACGGGCCGAGACTACGCCGTGAGCCGGAGACCGAACGCCGTGCGGCACTGCTCGAGCAGCTCCCCGGCGCGCTCACGGATGCCGGCCACCTCGTCGAGCAGGGCGTCTCGGCGCGACTCGTCCTTCAGCGACGACGCATTGATCTCGACGTTCGCTCGGGCGCCGATGACGGCGGCGAGCAGCAGCCCGGCGGCCGTCATGCCGTCGCTCGCCGCGTTCGGATTGCCGAGCGCGGTCGCATCCTCGGCGAGCTCCATGAGGTCGACCGCGCGGCGTGCGATCTCGAGCGGTGCCCCAGCGGCGTGCTCGAGGCCGAGCTGGATCGCCTGCGCCCGCGACGCCTTCTCCACGTCGCTTCCCTTGGGCATGCGGAAGGCCGACATGACCTGCTCGAAGGCTTCCGCGTCGCGATCGGCCAGGTCGAGGAAGTCGGTGCGGGCCTCGTCGGCGCGCTCGACGAGGGCCCGCATGCGTTCCTCGAGGTCCGCGAATCCGGGCTTGCCGAGCGTGAGCCGGCCGACCATCGCGATCAGGGAGGCTCCGGTCGCACCGGCGATCGCGGCGGCCGCGCCACCTCCGGGGGTCGGGTCGGCGGAGCCCATCGCCTCCAGGAACCCCTCGACCGTCATCGTGCCGAACCGTGCGTCACTCATGCTGTCCCCTCTCGTGGTCGCGCTCGCGTCATGCCTCGACCAAGCGCTCCAGGATCTGGTGATCCGCGTCGAAGCCCTCGAGCCGCAGGTGCGCGGGATCGTCGGGCCCCAATGCGGAGGCGGGCACGAGGCCCACGATCTCGGAGTCGGTGATCTGCATACCGACCCCGGCTGCGAGGTCCGCCACCCGGTCGAACGCGGTTCGCAGGCCGGTGACCTCGTGGTCGACGAGGTTCATCGAGACCGTGACCACCCCGTCGCGCTCGGGCACGGCGAACCCGATCGCGCGCACGGCGGGCAGCCCCCCGCCCGATTCCCTCACCGTCTTCGCGATCTCCTTCGCGGCGGACTCGTCGCGACCGTCGAGGTAGACGTTGAACGCCACGAGGGGCTTGCGCGCGCCGACCGCGGTGGCCCCCGCGGGACCGATCTCGTGGGGCCCGAAGTCGGGAAGGCGCTCGCCCCTCGCGACCGCATCGCGCAGCCCCTCGTACTCGCCACGGCGCACGTCGGCGAGCGAGGCGCGTTCCGGCACGAGGGCCGCCCGGTCGTAGAGGTACACCGGCAGATCCAGGCGACCGGCGAGCTCCTGCCCGAACGACCGGGCGAGCTCGACGCAGTCGTCGATCGTCACGCCCCGCACCGGCATGAACGGGATCACGTCGGCGGCGCCCATGCGCGGATGCCCACCGCGATGGGCTCGCATGTCGATCCCGGCCGCCGCGACGGCGGCGCCGGCGAGCGCGCTCGCTCGCACGGCCTCGGCGCCGCCCAACACGGTGGTATCGAGCCGGTTGTGGTCGGGATCGGCTTCGGCGTAGACGACGCGGGCGCCGGGCACACCCAGCGCGTCGACGATCGCCTCGATCACGTCGCGCCGGCGCCCCTCGCTGAAGTTCGGCACGACACCGAAGATCTGTTCTCCCACGCGGCCAGCATAGGGCCCGCTAGGCCCTGGGGCGCTCCTTGTTCGGGTCGAGCAGCGACAGCACCTCGACGGTCGCCGGCGCGGTGCCGTCGGCGACGGCCACCTCCACCTTCTCGCCATCGGTCGCCACATCGGCGTCGAGGATCGCGAGCCCGATCGTGCCGAGGCGCGGCGACGTCGCCGGCGAGGTCACGACGCCCACCCCACGGCCGTCCTTGGTCACCGCCGCGCCGTAGTCGGGCGCCGCGTCGCCTTCGATCTTCAGCGTCTTGAATCGCTTCGGCGGGTTCTCTCCCCGCTCGGCGAGGGCCGCGGCGCCCACACACTCCGTATCGGTCACGATGAACCGATCCATCGAGAGGTCCCACGGTGAGATCTCGCCGGGGTTGTAGTCGACGGCGATGATGATCAGCCCGATCTCGGTACGGGCGAGGTCGATCGCGGTCAAGCCGAAGGGCGTGGCGCCGGCTTCGATGAGGGCGTCCCACACACGGCGAGCGTCACCCGGGGCCATCACGATCTCGTAGCCCTTCTCCCCGCTGAAGCCGGTTCGCAGCACCCACGCCTCGGCGCCGGCGACGGTCGTCTTCTCGGGCCAGAACCGGAAGTACCGCAGGTCGCCGAGATCACGGGCGACGAGCGGCTGCAGGGTCCGCTGCGAGGTCGGCCCCTGCACGGCGATCATCGCGTAGTCGTCGGTCTTGTGCTCGATCGTCGCGTCGAGCCCCTCGGCCGTCTCGCGGAACCACCCGTCGATGCCTGCCGTGTTGATCATCACCAGGAAGTGATCGTCGGCGAGCTTGTACACGTTGCCGTCGTCGATCATCAGCCCGTCGGCGTTCACGAACGCCCCGTAGCGGACCGATCCGTCCTGCATGCCGTCGACGCGGTTCGTGAAGCGCCGCTGGATCAGGGGGGCCGCGTCGGGCCCGGTGACCTCGTACTTGCAGGTGGAGTAGAGGTCCCAGATGCCAGTCGCCGTGCGCACGGCCTCGTACTCGGCGATGGGATCCCCACCCTCGTGCATCGCCCAGGGGTAGCCGTCTTCCCAGACCACGTCGGCGCCGTGCGCGACGTGCCAGTCGTGCAACGGCGAGCGCTTGTCCTCGGTCATCGCGTGCTCCTCCTCGTGGCTCGTTGATGCGGGCGAACCTCGCGCTCCTCAGGCGCGAGGACGTTCCTTCTTCGGATCGAGCACGGCGAGCACGTCGATCGTGCCGCCGATCATCTGATCGTCGGGCATCGCGACCCGGACCTCCGTTCCCGGCGCCGCCGCGTCGGCACGCAGGATCGCGAGGCCGAGCGGGCCGAAGGTCGGACTGGTGGCCGGGCTCGTGAGCACGCCGGCATCCTCGCCCTCGACCGTGACCGCTGCCCCGTACTCGGGAAGCGACTCGCTCTCGAGCCGGACCGTGACGAACCGGTTGGGCGGATCGGCGGCCACGGCTCGCAGATGCTCCTTGCCCATGAACTCACCCTCGCCGTCGAGGGCGACGACCCGGTCCAGACCGAGATCGTAGGGCGTGCGCTGATGCGGCTCGTAGTCGTAGTCGGTCACGATCATGCCCGTCTCGACCCTGACCGGTTCGATGATGTCGACGCCGTAGGGGGTCGCGCCGGCCCCCTCGACGGCTTCCCACACCGCGGCGGCGTGCTCCGGTCGCAGGAACAGCTCGTAGCCGAGCTCGCCCGAGAACCCCGTGCGCGAGAGCCAGACGGGAGCTCCGCCGACCGTCACCGGATCGGGGAAGAACGTGAAGTAGCGCAACGCGTCGACATCGGCGCCCGACACGATCGAGCGGACGAGGTCGCGGCTCTTCGGACCCTGGACCTGCAGGCTCGGCAGCTCCGGCGCGATGTAGGCGATCTCGACATCGAGCCCCTTGGTCGCGTCGGCGAAGTACTCGGCGTGGTCGAATCCGTTCGTGCAGACCCATAGGTGCTCGGCGGAATGGCGGAAGACCGTGCCGTCGTCGACCACGAAACCGTCTTCGTCGACGAAGGCGCCGTAGCGCACCTGGCCGTCGCGCATGCCCAGCACGTCGTTCGTATGCACTCGCTGCGCGGCCTCGAGCGCTTCCTCCCCCCGGAACTCCCACTTGTTCAGCGGCGAGAGATCCCACATGCCGACGCCCTCACGAACCGCCCGGTACTCGGCGTCGACATCGCCGTAGTTCGTGACCCAGAGCCAACCGGCTTCCTCCATGAAGCCCGCAGCCTTGGTCGAGGTGATCTCGTGGAACGCAGTCTGTCTGCTCTGCACCGGTCGACGCTCCTCGGCGTTCTCGCGTCCCGGCATGGCGCCCGGACCCGTCTGACCCGGGTTCTATCAGAGGTTTGAACGGTTGTTCAAGTCGAGGACGTGATACGCAGCACCTCGGACTCGGTCACCACGATGTCGACCCGCAGGTCGAAGGCCCCCGCCGGCACGGCATCGCCCGGTGCCAGGAGCTGCAGCCCGAAGGCGACACCGATCCGAACGGCGTCGGTCCTCGTCGTCGGCAGGAAGCGGTCGTAGAACCCTCCCCCGTAGCCGACCCGCCCGCCACGTCGGTCGAAGGCGACAGCGGGAACGACGACCGCGTCGATCTCGAGCGGATCGAGAGGCGTGCCCGAGGCCGGCTCGAGCGCTCCGAACGTGGTCGTCGTCATGACGTCACCGGGGCGGTAGTGCCGCGGCTCGAGCGCACCGTCGACGATGCGTGGCAGGGCGACGATGACGCCACGACCGTGCAGCCCACGGAGCAGCGGCGCGGTGTCGAGCTCCGATCCGAACGACCAGAACACCATCACGGTCTTCGCCCGGTCGACCTCGGGCAGGGCGAGGGTCCGTTGCGCGACGATGTCCGACAGGCGCGCTCGTTCCGTGGTCGCGATGGCGTCACGCTCGGCCAGCACGCGGCGGCGTACCTCACGCTTGGCCCGCTTGAGTTCCGTGCTGTTCATCGCGTCGTGGCGGCCGCGATCACGTCCAGGCGGTCGGGCGGACCCGCCGGCAGCACGACGCACCAGGTCGCGCCCTCGCCTCGCAGGCCCTCGGTGAATCGAGCCCACTCCTCGGCGGTGCCGCTCCACACGCCGTCGAGCGGAAGGTTGCGTTCGGCGCGCCGGCCGAGCAGGCGGTCGAGATCGGCACGATCGGTGCCGACCAGCGCGATGCCGGCCCAGGTGGGAGGGACCTGCCTTCCTGCCGCCAGTTCCCGCAGGCGAGCGGAGCGCGCCGCGAAACCGTCGAGGTCGAGTCCCCATCCGTTCCAGGCGTCGGCGACCCGCGCGGCCACCTCGAGCACCGCATCGGAGAGACCCCCGACCCAGATCGCGGGCTCGCCGGGGGGCAGGAGCGGTCCACGCATGGCGGGCACATGCGCTCCCCCGGGCCACGTGCCTCCGCCGAACAGGGCATGCAGCGCCCGAGCTGTCTCCTCGAGACCGCCGAGGCGTTCGGCCGCCGCGGGGTACGGGAATCCGAACCGCTCGTGCTCGTCGGCCGAGGCGCGATCGCCGGTGCCGATGCCGAGGATCGCGCGCCCGTTCGACATCGCGTCGAGGGCCGCCGCCTGCTTCGCGAGGATCCCGGGCGCCCGCAACGACACCCGCGTCACGAGCGTGCCCACGTGCAGCCCGGGCTCACGCGCTGCCACGGCGGCCAGGACCGAGAAGACCTCGAGCGACGGGCGGTCGGGCCCGCTCGGCGGATAGAAGACGGGGGGGAACAGGTGGTCGGGTGCGAAGACCCCGTCGATGCCGAGCTCCCTCGCCCTAGCCGCCACCGCGAGCGGCTTCGCAGGATCGTCGGTGAACACCGGAAGCGAGACACCGAGCTTCACCCCCCGCCTCCATCGAGGTGGTCGAAGACGAGCGCGGCCGCCCCGA
>DASVGA010000096.1:0-2095 GCA_036379795.1 Actinomycetota bacterium
GCCCGCCGGGTCGTCGACCGTCGCGACCTTGCCGCTCAGGCTCGGGTCGAGCAGGTCGTACCACGAGCTCATCTCGTCGACCTCTGCCGAGTTGTAGGTCAACCCGATCGAGCCCCACGTCCACGGCACGCCGATGCGCTCGCCCTCGGGGTTGATCCAGAAGTTGTTGACGTCGGACGCCCAGAATGGGAACAGCTCCGACAGGTTGGGAAGCTTGCTCTCGTCGAGCGGTGTGAGGATGTCGAGCTCCGTGTAGAGCGGCATGTAGCCCTGG
Organism: Actinomycetota bacterium; assembly: GCA_036379795.1. Lineage (GTDB taxonomy): Bacteria > Actinomycetota > UBA4738 > UBA4738 > HRBIN12 > JAOUEA01. The sequence goes on from DASVGA010000096.1 coordinate 275, forward strand.
TAGTAGGTGATCAGGTCGTAGCCGGCCGCCTGGCCACCCCCCTTGATCTTCGCCTGGATCTCGTCGTGGTTCGCGATGTAGGTAGGGCTGACCTCGATGCCCTGGTCCTTCCTCCACGCGTTCATGGAATCGACCGGGATGTCGTAGCCCTCCCACGAGAGGAAGTTCAGGGTGCCCGATGAGTCGGGCGCCTCCGGTGATGCGCCGGCGCCGGTCGTGGCGGGTGCGGTGCCGGGGCCGTCATCGCCTCCGCATGCCGCGAGGATCGACGGGGTGGCGCCGATCGTGATGACGGCGATGCCCGTCCTGCGCAAGAAGTCCCGTCGTGCGATGTCAAGGCGCGCCGCGCTCCGAACCATGCCTGCCCCCTTCTCCCCGCGATCGGGCGTCGAGACGCCCGGGATGTCCCGCATGGATACCGGTATCGATACCGCTGGGGCGTGATGCTAGGCTCCCGTCCGCATGGATGCAAGGCAGGCCGAGCCGGGGTGAGCGCCCAGCTCGAGGACGGGCAGCAGCCGCCGGCCGGGGTCGGGTTCATCGGCGCCGGCAACGTGCTCTGGGCCTACCTCCAGGTGCTGGACCGCCTGGTCCCACGCGGGCTCGCGTGGGAGGGTCCGATCTTCGGACGCGACCGCGAAGCGTGGCCCGCGATCTCGAGCCGACGGCCCGAGGCTCGCCTGGTCGCGAGCGCCGAGGAAGTCTGGAGCTCCGCCGTCGACGTCGTGGTCGTGATCACGCCACCGGACACACACGCGGCGTACGCCCGCGACGCGCTGGAGCACGGCAAGCACGTCGTCTGCGAGAAGCCCGTCGGCATGCATCGGGGTGAGGCGGAGGCCGTGTTCGAGTTGGCGGCTGCGTCTGGCCTGCACGTGCTCGCGGCTCCGTTCGTGCACCTGTCGCCGACCTTCCGAGAGCTGTGGACCAGGGTGAACCGGGGCGAGATCGGGTCGGTCCACAGCGCGCGGGCGATGTACGGCAACGCCGGGGCGACGTGGGCGTCGTGGTACCACGAGGCCGGTGTGGGGCCGCTCGCCGAGCTCGGCGTCTACAACCTGAAGAGCCTGACCTCGCTCCTGGGTCCGGTCCGGGAGGTCTTCGCCGCCGATGCCGTCGCGGTCTCTGTGCGTGAGGCCGGTGGCCGGCGCATCGACAGCCCCGATCCCGACGTGGTGCACGTCGTGCTCCGGCACGAGCTCGGAGCGCTCTCGTCGGTGATGGCGAGCCAGGCGGTGCAGCGGTACCGGCGACCCGGCCTGGAGCTGTACGGCACCCAGGGCACGGCGAACCTGCTGGGAGACGACTGGGATCCACAGGGGCTGGAGCTCTGGCGCACCGCCGACGTCGCATGGCGCACCTTCGATCCGCTCGATGCCACGTGGCTGTGGACCGACGGGTTGCGAGAGGTCGTCGACGCGCTCCGGGAGGCACGCGCGCCGATGGTGGAGCCGGCGCAGGATCTGCACGTGCTCGACGTGATCGACGCCGCCCGTACGTCGGCTCGGACCGGCGCGCCCGTGCCGGTCGATTCGACGTTCCCGCCGCTCGACCTCACGATCGAGCTCGACCGATCGCGGTCGTATGCGCACGACCACACGCGCCCCGTGGACGAGCAATGACCGGCGGTGCGGGCCGCGACCGTGGATCCAACAGGTGAAGACCGACGACGAAAGGAACGACCGTGCTCGTCTACCTCGAGTTCATCAGCCGCCGCCCGGGCGTCGGGCTCCACGAGTTCCATGCCGTCGTCGGTGGTGGCCAGAGCGGCTGGGCCGGTGACTACGGTGACGACGTCACGGTCTTGAACGTCGGCCGCTC
>DASVGA010000097.1:0-3621 GCA_036379795.1 Actinomycetota bacterium
TGGTCGCTCGGCTCTTCCACGAGATCGGTCCGCGCTTCGAAGGCCGCGACGGTGGGTACACGCGCATCCTGAAGCTCGGCCCGCGCAAGGGTGACGCCGCTCCCATGGCGCGCATCGAGCTGGTGGAGCGCGGGGACTAGCGACCGCTCGCCGATGACGCTATCGAGACCGGGGCCACGAGCCCCGGTCTCACTAGCTCAACCGTTGCGTCACTCCACCACGAAGCCTGTTCGCATGCCCACCGCGTAGTGGGCTTCGAGCGTGCCGTCGGGCTCTTCCTGCAGGATGTTGCAGATCAGCGCGTAGTTGCCGGCGGCGAGGTCGACCGTGAGCGACTGCGTCTCTCCCACGGGGATGTCCTCGATCTCGTCGACGACCTCCATGCCTTCGCCGGCCTCTTCGACTGCGCCGTCGGCGTCCGTCGGCAGCTCGGTCGGCGCGAGGTCGGTCGCGATCACGACGAACTCGTGCACGTCGTCGGGTCCCTCGTTCGTCACGTCGAAGGTCACCGATCCGGCCGCGACCGAGGCAGGCTCGGCGGCTACGGCGAACTCCTTCAGGGTGATCGCCACAGTGCCGTCCGCACCACCATCGCCGCCGGTGCCGTTCCCGTCGTCACCGCCGCAAGCAGACAGCGACAGCAACGCCAGCGCGAGAGCAACGCTCGCGATCCTCGGTGCGTTCATGGTCCCCCCTCGCGCCCGGATGTGCCCGCGGTCGAGCGGGTCGCTCCCAGGCATGGTCAGGGCCGTCCTACCACACCGGGCGGCAAAGAGCTACCGGAGCAACGGCCTTCGGCGTGCATAGAGTCGGATGGGGTGTCGGTCATCTGGGCATACTCGGACGGATGCCTCTCGAGCGGACGATCCGGATGCTCATCGCCTACGACGGGTCGGGCTTCCGGGGGTGGGCGGCCCAGCGTGACCAGCGCGTGCGAACCGTCGAGGGCGTCATGACCGAGGTGCTCACCGCCGTGCTCGGTTCGCCGGTCAGGCTCTCGGTTGCCGGGCGCACCGACGCCGGGGTGCACGCCCGTGGACAGGTTGCCTCGTTCGTGACGTCGACGACGCGGGCGCTTCCGGCCATCCGGGACGCGTTGAACGGGCGGCTCGCACCCGAGGTCGTGGTTCGATCAATCGCGCGGGCGCCGTCCGGTTTCGACGCGCGTTCATCGGCGTCGCTCCGAGAGTATCGGTACCGGATCGATGTCGGCGACGTGCCCGACCCGTTCACCGCCCCGTGGGTGTGGCATCTCCCCAGCGATCCGGACCTGCGCGCCATGCGGACCGCTGCGCGGTACCTGGTCGGAGAGCACGACTTCACGTCCTTCTGCCGCCATCCAGGAGCCGGCAGGCCCACCGTGCGAGACCTCCAGCGGGTGAGCGTGGTGCGCCGCGGCGAACGGCTGGAGCTCGGATTCAAAGCCAACGCGTTCCTGCATCAGATGGTGCGAGCGCTGACGGGAACCCTGATCGCGGTCGGCCGGGGGCAGGTCGAGCCCGATGCCATCCCGGCGATCCTCGCGGCGAGGGACCGGGCGGCTGCACGTCACCTCGCGCCACCCCACGGCCTAATGCTCGAGCGGGTCGTCTACGGTCGGCGGGCGCACCGCGAACGCTCGCGCGGTGCCCTTTGACGACCCGAAGACACCGCGGGTAGTCTGACCCGTCGGTCGGAGTCCTCTTGGCCGATCTCCACGTCGATATCTCCACGCCGATGAAGACCTACTCTCCGAAGCCTGAGCACATCGAGCGCAGCTGGTACGTCATCGACGCCGGCGGCAAGGTGCTGGGCCGGGTTGCGTCCGAGGCTGCGGCGCTGCTGCGCGGCAAGCACAAGCCGATCTTCGCCCCGCACATGGACACCGGCGACCACGTGATCATCGTGAACGCCGACAAGGTGGAGCTCACCGGTGGCAAGGAGCTCAAGAAGTTCGCCTACCGGCACTCGGGGTACCCGGGCGGCATCACCGCCACCCGCTACGACGAGCTGATGCGCACCCGGCCGGTGTTCGCGGTCGAGAAGGCGATCAGGGGCATGCTTCCGAAGAACCGGCTCGGACGATCGATGATCCGTAAGCTCCACGTGGTGCCGGGGCCCGACCATCCGCACGAGGCGCAGAAGCCCGTGGCCTACACCCTCGGTCAGCCGCCGATGTGGCAGGGCCTGCCCGGCTCGGCGAGTGCGCCGGCCGCCGACGAGACCGAGGAGTGAACCGTTGGCAGTGACCACCTCGAAGATCACGACCGGCCGTCGAAAGGAGGCCGTCGCCAGGGTCCGGCTCGTGCCGGGCTCGGGGGCGTTCGAGATCAACGGCCGCAACCTCGAGGATTACTTCCCGACACGGGTGCACCGCATGGTGGCGCAGTCACCCCTGCGCTCGGCGGGTCGCGACCGGGACCTCGACGTGATCGCCACGATCAAGGGCGGCGGCATCAGCGGCCAGGCCGGGGCGATCCGATTGGGGATCGCGCGGGCCTTGATCGATCTCGATCCGGAGCTGCGGGGCCAGCTGAAGGCCGAGGGGTTCCTCACCCGCGATGCCCGTGAGAAGGAACGCCGCAAGTACGGTCTGAAGAAGGCCCGCAAGGCGCCGCAGTACTCGAAGCGCTGACCTCCGAGCGTTCCGGGCCGCGGCTCGGTACGACGAAGGAGGCACCGCGCATGGTTCGTGAGATCGCTCCCGGGGTCCGAAGCTGGGCCAGTGAGCTCGACGAGGCAACCCTCGAGCAGGCCGCCCGAGTTGCCCGCCTCCCGATCCTCGCTGGGCCGATCGCGCTCATGCCCGACGCCCATCTCGGCATGGGCGCGACGATCGGGTCGGTCATCGCCACGGAGTCGGCGGTGATCCCGTCGGCCGTCGGGGTCGACATCGGCTGCGGCATGGCGGCACGACGGCTCGATCTGTGCGTGGAGGACCTCCCCGACGCCGGGCTCGATGGATGGGTCGATCGGATGCGCGCCGAGGTGCCCGCGGGGCTGGGTCGCTGGCACGGTGAGGCCTCGGTCGAGGCGACGGAGTGGCTCGCTGACCATGACCCTCCCGAGGGGCTCGATCGATCGCGCGTGGCTGCCCAGCTCGGCACCCTCGGATCGGGAAACCACTTCATCGAGCTGGCGCACGACGAGGCCGGAGCGGTGTGGATCCTGCTCCATTCCGGCTCGCGGGGTGGCGGCAATCAGCTCGCCACCCGCCACGTCAAGGTGGCCAAGCGCCTGCACCGCGCCCTCGGCACACCGCTCGAGGATCCCGAGCTCGCGTGGCTCCAGCGAGGCACCCCTCAGTTCGACGCCTACATCAGGGATCTGGGCTGGGCCCAGTCCTACGCGCGAGCGAACCGCCGTCTGCTGCTCGGGGCCACCCACCGCCAACTCGAGGCCGAGTTCGGCCGCGACCTACCCGTCACTGACGAGGTCAACTGCCATCACAACTACACCGAGCTCGAGGAGTTCGACGGACGCATGCTGTGGATCACCCGCAAGGGTGCGATCCACGCGGGCGTCGGCGCTCGTGGGCTGATCCCGGGAAGCATGGGCCAGCGCTCCTACGTCGTGCGAGGACTCGGCAACGACGACGCCTACCGCTCGTCGTCGCACGGGGCAGGGCGGCGCATGAGCCGG
>DASVGA010000098.1:0-7275 GCA_036379795.1 Actinomycetota bacterium
ACGAGGCCGGTGCAGTCGGGAGGATCGCACCGGGAGTCGCCGGAGTTCCCTCTGTTGTCGCCCAAGACGAACAGCATGCCATCGGGCACCGTCACCGGCCGGTAGGGAACCTCGGGAACCGGCTGGTTCAGGTAGGGCTCGTCGACGGGCGAACCGTTGACGAAGAGCGTGCCTGTGCGATCGATCTCGACCACGTCGCCGGGGAGTCCCGCGACGCGCTTCACGAAGTCGTCGTGGGGCGGGTTCGCGACCCCGAGGGTCTCGCCGAGCCAGTGCAGCGCCGCACCGACGACGCCGCGGTCGGGCGTCGTGCCGTCGGGACCCTCGAACACCACCACATCGCCCCGGTCGACGTCGTCGAGGCGCAGACAGATGCGACAGACGAGGATGCGATCGCCTTCGAGCAACGTCGGCACCATCGACGCGGTGGGGATCGAGAACGCCTGTATCAGCAGGAGCTTGATCACGATCGCGAGCACGAGCGCGAGGCCCACGAGCACCGGAAGCTCGTGCCAGCGACCTCGGCTGCGTGCGTGGGGCTGGGGATCGGGGGGCTCGGCGACGCCGGGCGGCCGATCGGCCACGGATCAGGCCTCGGCCTTCTCCTCGTCGGCGGCCTCGATGACCTCCGGCTCGTCCGCGACTTCGGACGCCTCGATGACCTCGGGCTCGTCGGCTTCGGGCGTATCAACAGCGGCCTCTTCGGCATCAACGTCCGCGTCTTCGGCGGCTTCCTCAGCCGCTGCGAGGGCGGCGGCTTCTTCCATGGCGGCAAGCTTGGCCTCATCGATGCGGCGCTCCTTGATGCGGGCCTTCTTGCCCCGCAGCTCGCGCAGGTAGTAGAGCTTGGCGCGGCGCACCTGGCCGCGGCTCACGATCTCGAGCCTGGCGATCGAGGGCGAGTGCACCGGGAACGTGCGCTCCACGCCGACCCCGAATGAGATCTTGCGCACCGTGAACGTCTCGCGCAGCCCGCCGTTCTGCCGCCCGATCACGACGCCCTGGAACACCTGCACGCGCTCGCGACTTCCCTCAACCACCCGCACGTGCACCTTGACCGTGTCACCTGGGCGGAAGCTCGGGATGTCGCTGCGCAGATAGGCCTTCTCGACGAGATCGGTCGTGTTCATGGCAACGGCCGCCGATTGTACCAGCGGCCTTTCGCTGGCCAGCCGGGGCAGATGTGACGCGCGCGTGGCACCAGCAGCCGGTCTCGGCAGCGTGGATGTCCTACGACAGGTCGGGGCGGTTGCGGCGGGTCTTGGCCTCGGCGGCCTCGCGGCGCCAGCGGTCGATCTCAGCGTGGTTGCCACCGAGCAGCACATCGGGCACGCCCATGCCCCGGAATTCGCGCGGGCGCGTGTAGTGCGGATGTTCGAGCACGCCCGGCTCGCTGAACGAGTCGTGCTCGTGAGACTCCTCGCGACCGATCACCCCGGGTACGAGCCGCGTGACGGCCTCGATCAACACGAGGGCGGGCAGCTCGCCGCCCGAGAGCACGTAGTCGCCGATCGAGACTTCCTCGGCGGGAAGTCCTTCGGCCACACGCTCGTCGACGCCTTCGTAGCGCCCGCAGAGCAAGGTGAGGTGGGGCTCCGCGGCCAGCTCGCGCACGAACGCCTGGTCGAGCCGGCGCCCGGCGGGCGAGAGCAGCAGCGCGCGGCCCCGCTCGGGGTCCAACGACTCGACCGCGCGGAACCACACGTCGGCCCGCATCACCATGCCAGGCCCGCCTCCGAACGGCGTGTCGTCGACCGAGCGGTGCACGTCGTCGGTGTGATCGCGCAGGTCGTGCACCCTCACGTCGATCACGCCTGCCTCGATCGCGCGTCCCAGCAGGCTCTGCCCGAGCGGTGCCGACACGAGGTCGGGGAAGATCGTGAAGACGTCGATGCGCACGTCGCGGAGGCTACCGCGCGCGCAGGGTCTATCCGGGCGCGGTCAGACCCGGTAGGTCGCGCACGACGATGCGCTTGGCCTCGACATCGACCTCGACGATCACGTCGCGGATCGCCGGCACGAGCGTCTCGACGCCCTCGTCGTCGACGGCGACCCACAGGTCGTTCGCGGGGTTCGCGATCACCTCGGTCACGTCCCCGAGCTCGCGGCCTGCTTCCGTGATCACCGCGCACCCCTCGAGCTGGAACGGCCAGTACTCGCCGTCGGCGAGCTCGGGCAACCAGGACTCGGGCACGACCAGCACGGTGCCTCGCAGCGCCTCGGCGCCGGCGCGGTCCTCGACGCCGAGGAGCTTCACGAGCATGCGTCCGCCGTGCGGCTGCGAGCGCTCGATCTCGAGGGCGCGGCCGGACTCGGTGAACACGGTGGCACCGGCGGCGAATCGCGTGGGCTCGTCGGATCGCACCTCGATAGCGACCTCGCCCTTGATGCCGTGGGCCCTGGTGACGTGTCCGACGACGACGGTCGGCTCGGCCACCTCAGTCGGCGATGTCGACGTAGGCGCTGGTGCCCTCGCGGGTCGCGGCTGCGCGCACGACCGCGCGGATCGCCTTCGCGGTGCGACCGCCCTTGCCGATGACCTTGCCCATGTCGTCGGGCGCGACGCGCACCGTGTAGCGGAAGCCGCGATCGTCCTCGCTCTCGATGACCTCGACCGCGTCGGGGTCGTCGACCAGCTCGCTCACGAGGAAGTCGACCAGATCCCGCACGAGCTACTCCTCGGTCGCCTTCGGCTCGGGCGCCTCTGCTTCGGCAACATCGGGCTGTGAAGGAGCCTCGGCTGCCTCGGGCTTGGGAGCCTCTGCTTCGGCAACCTCGGGCTCTGCGGAGGCTTCGGGCTCTGCGGGCGCGGCGGCTTCCTCGGGTTCAGGCTCTGCGGCTGTCGGAGCCTCCGGCTCCGGCTCGGGCTCGGGCGGGGGCGCGGCGGCTTCCTCGGCCGCTGCAGCAGCCTTCGCGGCTGCTTTCTTCGAGACCTTGGGCGCGGCGGACTCGGTGTCGCGCACCCGCACCTTGCCGGCCTCGCTCGGGCGCTCGGCCACGAACGTGTCCCAGATGCCCACCTTCGACATGAGGTTTCGCACCTGGGCGCTCGGCTGTGCGCCGACCCGCAGCCAGTGCAGGGCGCGTTCCTCGTCGATCTCGATCAGGCTCGGATCCTCGAGCGGGTGGTACTTGCCGATGTTCTCGATGAAGCGGCCGTCGCGCGGCGAGCGCTGATCGGCCACCACGACGCGGTAGAAGGGCCGCTTCGTGGCACCCAGGCGTCGCAGTCGTATGCGTGTCGACATCTCGTTCCCGTCTCTCGTTCGCGGTCTATCGCTTCGGCAGCTTCGCCGAGGGAACCCGCATGGTTCCCGCCATGCCGGGCATGACGCCCGGCATGCGCTTGCCCCCCATCATGGAGCGCATCATCTTCCTCGCGCCCTCGAAGTCCTTGAGCAGCGAGTTGACGTCGGCGGTCGTGACACCGGATCCGTTCGCGATCCGCAGACGCCGCGACCCGCTGATGATACCGGGTTCGCGCCGCTCGGCCGGGGTCATCGCGAGGATCATGGCCTCGGCGCGCTTGATCTCGCCGTCGTCGATCGCGTCGGCCATCTGCTTCATGGCGTTCTTGCCCCCCGGCATGCCCGGCAGCATCTTCAACAGGTCACCCATGGAGCCGAGCTTCTGCACCTGGCGGAGCTGCTCGAGGAAGTCCTCGAAGGTGAACGTGCCCGCCATGAGGCTCTCCGCGCTCTTCTGCGCCTGCTCGACATCGAGTCGCTCCTGCGCCTTGTCGATCAGGGTGAGCACGTCGCCCATGCCGAGGATGCGCCCGGCCATGCGGTCGGGATGGAAGGGCTCCAGGTCGGCGGGCTTCTCGCCGGTGCCGACGAAGTAAACCGGGCGGCCGGTGACGGCGGTGATCGACAGCGCCGCGCCGCCGCGGGCGTCGCCGTCGAGCTTGGTGAGCACGAACCCGGTCGTGTCGACCTCACGCATGAACTCGCGCGCCTGCACGACGGCGTCCTGACCGGTCATCGCGTCGGCGGCCATGAGCACGTGCTGGGGCTTCGTGACGTCCTTGATCCTGCGGGCCTGCTTCATCATCTCGGCGTCGACGTGCAGGCGGCCGGCCGTGTCGATGATGACGACGTCGGCGTTCTGGCGGTCGGCTTCCTTCAGCCCCTGCTTCGCGACCTTCACGGGATCGCTGCCTTCGGACCAGACCGGAACGCCGATCTCACGGCCGAGGGTGCGGAGCTGCTCGATCGCGGCGGGCCGCTCCAGGTCTGCGGCGATCAACAGCGGCCGCTTGCCCTTGGCCTTGAGGTGGGTCGCGATCTTCGCGCAGGCGGTCGTCTTGCCCGAGCCTTGCACGCCGGCCATCATGATCACCGCCGGAGGGGCGCCGCCGAGCTCGAAGGGCCGGTGCTCGCCGCCGAGCGTCACCGTGAGCTCCTCGTTCACGACCTTCACCACCTGCTGGCCAGGCGTGAGGCTCTTCATGACCTCTTCGGAGAGCGCTCGCTCGCGGACCCGCGACAGGAAGTCGTCGGCCACCTCGAGCGCCACGTCGGCCTCGAGCAACGCGGTGCGCATGTCGGCCAGCGCGTTGTCGACCTGTTTGGGGTGGAGCTTGCCGCGGGAACGCAGCTTGCGGAAGGTGCCGTCGAGCCGTTCGGTGAGGGTGTCGAACATGGAGCCTCGTCGTCGTCGTCGCTCACGAGGGAGCGTGCCGGTCGATGGGGCCGGCGACGGCCGGCGCCGGAGTGGGGGCAGGTGCGGCTAGGATTCTACCCGGGGGTGCACATGGCGAGTTCCGAGGTCCGAGAGATGAGCGTGGTCGCCATGGCGAACCACGAGATGCGCACGCCGCTCGCTGCGATCCGGGGGTTCGTCGACATGCTGCAGCGCAAACGCGCCGAGTTGAGCGACGACGAGATCGACGAGTACCTCACCATCATCTCGATCCAGACCGATCGGCTCATCAGGCTCGCCGACGACCTGATCACGGTCGAGAGCCTCGACGACCCGAACCGCTCGATCGAGCACGAGCCGATCGTGCTGGTGCCGGCGTTGCAGCAGCTGGTCCGGGAGCTGCCCGGCGGCGAGCGTGTGAAGCTGCTCGTCTCGGCGAGCGCGCCGCCGACGATCGAGTCCGATGCCCTGCGGCTCGCCCAGGTGCTCACGAACCTGCTCACGAACGCCTTGAAGTACTCCGAGCCCGACACCGAGGTCACCGTCGAGGCCGACGCCGACGGCGAGGGCGGCGTCGCGATCTCTGTCGTCGACCACGGCATCGGCATCTCCGAGGACGAGCGCGATCGCGTGTTCGAGCCGTTCTACCGCACCGCCGAAGGCGCACGGTCGGCCGAGGGCTCGGGGCTCGGTCTCGCCATCGCCCGCACCTTCGTCACGGCGCTCGGAGGCGACATCGCGGCACTTCCCACCCCCGGCGGGGGCACGACCTTCCGCGTCAGGCTTCCGGTGCACGCGCCGGCGCGCTGAGCACCTGCTCGACGGTGTCCAGCAGCGTGATGGGGCTGAACGGCTTGGTGAAGTACTCGTCGGCGCCGTTCGCCATCGCGCGCTCGCGGCCTTCTTCGCCATCGGCCGTCACCACGATGACCCTGATGCCTGCCGTCGACGGATCGCCGCGAACCTCGGCCAGCACCTCGGCGCCGCTCGATCCCGGCATGTTCATGTCGAGGATGACGAGATCGGGCGCGTCGGCGCGCATCATCTCCAGCGCTCGCTGACCGTCGGGCGCCTCGTCGATCTCGAACCCCTCGCCCTCGAGCACGAGACGCATGGCCTCACGCATCGTCGGGTGGTCCTCGACGATGAGGATCCTCGCGTTCGGCACCGTCTTCCCTTCGGTCGTCTCGATCGTTGCGGTCGCCTCCGAGGTGGCCTACCCCGACAGCAGGCGGTCGGCGAAGGCCGCCGCCTCGAACGGTCGCAGGTCGTCCGCACCCTCGCCCACACCCACGAACCGAACCGGCACGCCGAGCTCCTCTCGGACCGCGAGCACGATCCCTCCCTTGGCCGATCCATCGGTCTTGGTGAGGACCACGCCGGTCACGTCGACCGCGTCGGTGAAGGCCCGCGCCTGTGCGATGCCATTCTGCCCCGTCTGGGCGTCGAGCACGAGCAGGGTCTCGTCGATCCGCGCGCCCGCCTTCTCGATCACGCGCCCGATCTTGCCGAGCTCGTCCATGAGCGGCGTCTTCGTGTGCAGCCGGCCGGCCGTGTCGACGATCACGACGTCGGAGCCCCGGGCGGTCGCCGACTTCACGGCGTCGAAAGCCACGGCTCCGGGATCGGCGCCACGGTCCTGGCTCACGAGGTGCGCGCCGGCACGCGTGGCCCAGACCTCGAGCTGCTCGCCGGCGGCGGCCCTGAAGGTGTCGGCGGCCGCGAGGCTCACCTGCTTGCCCTCGCCGGTGAGCCGCTTCGCGAGCTTGCCGATCGTGGTGGTCTTTCCCGACCCGTTCACCCCCACGACCATCACGACGCCCGGGCGGTCGGTCGGCAGATGCAGCAGCTCGTCGGGCCCGAGGATGGCGACGATCTCGTCATGGAGCAGGGCCACCGGATCGGTGCCGGCCGCGAACCCGGTCCGGATGCGCTCGACGAGCTCGGTCGCGGCCTTCGGCCCGACGTCGGCCTTGACGAGCAGGTCCTCGAGCTCCCGCCAGGTGTCCTCACTCGCCCCGCCCGAGAACAGACCCTTGACCCTCGAACCCAGGCCGTCCTTGCGGAAGACGCCTCCGGAGGCCCGGGGCTCGGGGCGCAGGGGCTCCGGCCGCTGGGGCGCCGGGTGCAACGGCGCCGAGGGAAGGATGCGGTCCCCACCCGTTCTGCCGCTGGGGTCGATGTCGCGCGAGCGCCGCTTCCTGCCGACGACGAGCACCGCGGACACGACGACGACCAGGACCGCCAACACGGCGAACAGGATGATGCCGGTCTCCACGACGGCGAGGCTAGCCGACCGGTTCGCCCTGCGGCATCTCGTCGGCAGCCCGCGGCACGTCGACCACCTGCTCGCCCCCTTCGAGCCTCGCATCGGACTCGATCGGGGTGGCATGGTCCAGTCGCTGCGCCACCACCTTGGTGGTGCCGTCGCGGTTCAAGGAGATGCCGTACATCATCGCGGCGATCTCCATCGTTCGCTTCTGGTGGGTCACGACGAGCACCTGCGACTCGCGAGCGAAGCCCTCGGTCAGGCGCAGGAACCGGTGCAGGTTCACGTCGTCGAGCGCCGGCTCGACCTCGTCCATGAGGTAGAACGGCGACGGCCGAGCGGTGAAGATCGCGAACAGGAAC
>DASVGA010000099.1:0-3484 GCA_036379795.1 Actinomycetota bacterium
AGGCCGGCTCCGCTCTCGGAGCGTGGGCCGGGGGGTGGTTCTACACGCAGACCGGCAGCTACGGGCTGTCGTTCACGACGGGCGCGGCGGCGCTGGCGGTGGGGGCGGTGCTGAGCTGGCTGGTGCGGCCGAGCGAACCCACGGTGACGGGATCCGAGCCGGTTGCGGTGCCCGCCTGATCGGGCGGGTTCAACCGCCGAGGAGGCGGGCTTCCATGATCTCGGCCGCCTCGACCACGTCATCGCCGAGGTAGCTGCCCGGCACGTCCTTGCGGGCCGACGCCGGGCCGAACCCCGCGCCGGCGTAGAACGCCTGCACGCCGGGGAGCGCGTCGACGGCCGCGATCGCTTCCACGGCAGCCCGCCGCGTCACGCCCCGCTGGCTGGTCACGACCGCGCCGCGCGCCTCGGCCGCCCGCACGGCGGCGACCAGCGACGACACCGGCGTGAGCGGTCCGAGGGTGCGCGTCGACCACCCGCGCCGAGCGAGCACGACGCCGAACGCTTCGAGCCCGATCGTGTGCAGGTCCTTCGGGCCGCAGGCGAGCACGAGCGGGAAGGGTCGGAACGGCGCGGGCGCCATCACCGACTGCCGCGCGAGCCACACGCGAACGGCTTCGGTGGCGAGGTGCTCGTGCGCGGTGTCGCAGACGCCCGCCTGCCACCGGCTTCCCATCTCGCGCATCGCCGGCAGCGCGACGTCGCGGACCGTGGCCTCGACGCCCATCGACTCGCTGCCGGACATGAGCGTCTCGCGGAGCCTCACCGGATCGAGCGTCATGGCCGCCTCGAGGAATCGGTCCAGGAGCTCGCTCCGGGGTCGCTCCATGCTCGAGTGTCGACGGACGATGTCGACCGCTTCGCTGGCCGAGTGCCCGCGCGTGATCTCGTCGCGCATCATGCGGAGCTGCTCGATCTCGTCGAGGGAGTACCTGCGGTGCTTCCCTTGCGTCCTCGAAGGGACCGGGAACCCGTACCGCCGTTCCCACGACCTGATGGTCGGCACCGGGATTCCCAGCAGCTCCGACACACCAGCGATCCTGCGAAACTCGACGCTCTTCTGCATAGTTTGCATGCAGAGATCCTATCTCTTGCATTCGGAACCGACCCTAGCCGAGAGCATAGTTTTCGGACAGAAACTATGCATACCTGAAGAGGTTCAACGAGTGGCTCAAGCCCCGTCGAGGATCTCGGCCCGACGGAAGCACCCAACCACGTGATCGTTGACCAGCCCGCACGCCTGCATGAAGGCGTAGCAGACGGTCGGGCCGACGAAGCGGAAGCCGCGCCGCTTCATCTCCTTGGACATCGTTCGGGACACCGGCGTCTCGGCCGGAAGATCGGCGAGGGTGCCCCATCGGTTCACGATCGGCGCGCCGTCGACGAAGGTCCACAGGTAGGCGTCGAGCGAGCCGTGCCCCTCCCGCACGTCGAGCACGGCGCGGGCGTTGTTCACCGTAGACTCCACCTTCAGGCGGTTCCGCACGATGCTCGGATCGGTCAACAAGCGCTCGATCTTCGCGGGAGTGAAGCGAGCGACCTTCTCCGCGTCGAAGCCCGCGAAGGCTCGGCGGTAGCCCTCGCGCTTGTTCAGGATCGTCGACCAGCTGAGCCCGGCCTGCGCGCCTTCGAGGGTGAGCATCTCGAACAAGCGCACGTCGTCGTGGACCGGCACGCCCCATTCCTCGTCGTGATAGGCGAGGTAGCGGGGCTGGTCGAGCGGCGCCCACTCGCACCTGTTCACCGGCCGGCCACGACCTCCGCCAACACGTCGTCGACGAGCGCGAGGCCCTTCATCGTGTGCTCGATGTCGAAGCCGAACCCGAACCGCAGACCCTTCCCGAGACCGAACATGTCGCCCGGCACGAGCAGCACGCTGCGCTCCTTCCGGATGCGCTCCACCAAGTCGGCGCTCTCGACATCGAGGTCGTACGTCGCGTACGCGATCGCACCGGCGCCCGGCCGGACCCACCGGAACACGTCGTCGTGCGAGGTGAGCCAGGCCTCGAGCCTCGGGTAGTTGGTGCGGATGATCGATCGCGTGCGCGAGAGGATCTGCTCGCGAACGTCGGGTTGCATCGCGAACGCGGCGAGCCCGTCGCTCACCACCGAAGGGGTGAGGGTCGTGTAGTCGTGGCGCTCCCAGATGCGCGCGATCATCTCGGGGGGCGCGACCACCCACCCCACCCGCAGGCCCGGCATGGCGAACGCCTTCGAGAGCCCGCTCGTCACGATCACCCGCTCGTAGCGTCCGAGGAACGTCGCCGAGGCGACGTCGGTGTCGAGCTCCGCGCCTCGGTAGATCTCGTCCGCCACGATCCATGCGCCGACGCGGTCGGCAGCCCGTACGACCTCGTCCATCTCCGTCTCGGTCAGCACGTGGCCGGTGGGATTGTTGGGGTTGCAGATCATCACGGCCTTCGTGCGATCGGTCACCGCCTGCTGGAGCTGGTCGATGTCGAGCTGCCAGCGTCCATCGGCGAGCCGGAGAGGCACCGCATCGCTCGCTGCGCCGAATGCCGGGCCGAGTCCCCACCCCTGCATGTAGTTGGGCACCATGAACGCCAGCCGGTCGCCCGGCTCGAGCAACGTCCACAAGGACAGGAAGTTGGCTTCGGACCCTCCGTTCACCATCGTCACGTTCTCGACCGTCGCCTCCGGGTACCAGCTCGCCACGTTCGCCCGCGTCTCGACGGATCCTTCAGAGAGCGGGTAGCCGAGCTTCGTCGCGAGGAAGGTCTCAGCGTCCGCCTCCGGGCCGAGCAGGTCTCGGATCGTCATGGCCGTCACGCCCGATTCCGACAGGTCGTAGTCGACCTCGTGCCAGTACAGCGATTGGTACCGCTCCATGCGGAACTGTTCGATCGCCATGTCGGGGCCCTCCCTCGGCTGCCTCGCGACCGTAGCATCCGCGCCACCGACATCGCCCGATAGAGTCGCGAGCGTGGGCCAGGTTCGGATCCTTCGTGAGGATGATGTCCGTGCCTCGCTCGACATGCGGGGCTGCATCGAGGCCTGTGAACGGGCGTTCGTCGCGTACTCGACGGGCCGTGCCGAGCTGCCCACCGTGATCCATCTCGATGTCCCGGAATCGAAGGGTGAGATCCACATCAAGGCCGGGCACCTGCACGGCGCGCCGTTCTACGCGGTGAAGGCCGCGAGCGGCTTCTACGGTGCTGAGCCGCCGGCGATCGACGGGCTCGTGATGGTCTTCGATGCGCGTGACGGATCGCCGGCGGCGTTCCTGCTCGACGGCGGGTACCTCACCGATCTGCGCACGGGCGCAGCGGGCGGTGTCGCGGCGCGCCACCTCGCGTCCGAGCGCGTCGAGCGGGTCGCGGTCGTGGGCACGGGGGCGCAGGCCCGGTACCAGCTCGACGCGCTCGCCGAGGTGCGACCGGGCTTCACGACCGTGCGCGTGTGGGGCCGCCACGCGGACCGTGCGTCGCGGGCGGCCGAGGACCTCCGCGCCCGCTTGCACGGCG
>DASVGA010000100.1:0-7220 GCA_036379795.1 Actinomycetota bacterium
CGGCGTCATAGGAACCGGCGGCTACCTTGCGGCGTTCCTGGGCTACGATGGCTGCTGTTGTCCCCACGGGCGTCTCCAGCCTGGAGGGTGCCGCCTGGATGCTCGGAGGTGTGCGTGGAGGTCGAAGAGCGATCGCAGGACTGGGCGAGGTTCGCGGCCCGCTTCCACGAGATCGAGACCAACGTCGAGCAGGTCGTGCGCGGCAAGCATCGCGAGATCCGCTTGGCGCTCGTCGCCCTCGTCGCCGAGGGGCACCTGCTGATCGAGGACGTGCCGGGGGTCGGCAAGACGATGCTCGCGAAATCGATCGCGCGCTCGATCGACTGCTCGTTCCGCCGCATCCAGTTCACGCCGGACCTGCTGCCCACTGATGTCACCGGGGTCAACGTCTTCAACCAGGAGCAGCGCGACTTCGAGTTCAAGCCCGGCGCCATCTTCGCGAACATCGTGCTCGGCGACGAGATCAACCGCGCCTCACCGAAGACGCAGTCGGCGTTGCTCGAGTGCATGGAAGAGCGCCAGGTGACGATCGACACCGAGACCCATCCCCTCGGCACGCCCTTCATGGTGATCGCCACCCAGAACCCGATCGAGCACGAAGGCACCTATCCCCTGCCGGAGGCGCAGCTCGATCGGTTCATGCTGCGTCTGTCGATCGGCTACCCCAGCGCGGAGATCGAAACCGAGATCCTGAGCAGCCACACGACCGGCGCCCAGCCGCTCGATGAGATCAGGCCCGTGAGCGACGCCCCGGGAGTGGCCGAGATGATCGAGCAAGCCCGCCACGTGCACGTGGCGCCCACGATCCGCCGCTACATCGTCGACCTCGTCGAGGCCACGAGGCGGCACGGTGACGTGTACCTCGGTGCGAGCCCACGGGCGTCGATGATGATCATGCGCGCGGCAAGGGCGTTCGCCGCAGCCGCCGAGCGTGACTTCGTGATCCCCGACGACGTCAAGGAGCTGGCCGTGCCGGTCTTGTCCCATCGCATCATCGTGACGGCCGACGCGGTGATGACGGGGCGCTCGACCGACGTGGTCCTGCGGGAGATCGTGGACGAGGTTCCCGTGCCGGTCGCGGAGAACCCCTGATGCCGTCGGGCCGAGGCCTCGCGGTCCTCGGCGTCGGAGCTGCCGTGTGGCTCGCCTCGCGTGTCGTCGGCTCCGCCGGCATGGAGGTGGTGGCGATCGGCCTCGCCGCGTTGCCGTTCCTCGCCGGAGGGTTCGTGCGGTGGGGCCGCACGAGGCTGCGGGTGGTCCGTCGCGTCTCCGACGTGCGCGTGCCCCCGGGGACGAGGGTCACGGTGGGGCTCCAGATCGACAACACGGCGCCGTCGCCGACCTCCTTCCTGCTGATCGAGGACCGTCTTCCTGCGGCGCTCGGGCGTCCCGCACGGCTGGTGGTTTCGGGTGTGGCGGCCAGGGGAACCCGCCAGGTTGCCTACACCGTCATGGCGCAGACGAGGGGGCGATACCGCCTCGGACCGCTCACGATCGACATCGCCGACCCCTTCGCGCTCACCCGGCAGCGGCTTGCCTTCGATGAGCTCGACGAGCTCCTCGTCACGCCCGAGATCGAGGATCTCACCGCGACGCCCGATCCCGGTTCGGGACCGAGCTGGGGCGCCACCCGGGCACGCCAGCTGTTCCGCACCGGCGAGGAGTACTACACGATGCGCCAGTATCAGGAGGGCGACGACCTCCGCCGCATCCACTGGCCGTCGGTGGCGCGCACGGGGGACCTCATGATCCGCCAAGACGAGTCGTCCCGCAGGGCGAGCGGACTGATCTTCCTCGACAACCGTGGCCACACGCTCGGACACGCGCACACCCCGGCATTCGAGCGGGCGGTCTCGGTTGCGGCGAGCCTCGGCGTGCTACTGGCCCGACGAGGCTTCGCCTTGCGTGTGGGCACCACGCAGAGTCAGCCCGCTCCGGTCAACGAGGATCGCTTCCTCGACACGCTCGCCGGCATCACGCACGCGCCGACGCGCTCGGTCGGACCCTCGCTCGCGCACCTGCGTGCGGCCGCATCGAGCGATACATCGCTCGTGTACGTCGCTGCGCCACCCGTGCCGAGCGAACTCACCTCGCTGATCCGCGCGGGCGCAGGGTTCGGGCCGAAGCTCGCGGTCTTGGTGCATCCGGTCGACCCCCAGAGCCTGCCGCCCGGGCGCGCCGCGCAGCTCGAGGGCCGGGCCACCCAGGCCAGGCTCGCCTTCGCCCGGGCCGCATGGGACTGCATCGTGCTGACCCCCTCGACCTCATTGAAGGAACGATGGCACGCACCCAGGGAACGTCCGCTCGCAGCCAGCGTCTGATCGCCGGCGCCGCCACCGTGCTGGTCGGCGTGGCTGCCGCCATCGCGCTCGGCCGGGTGTTCGAGGGCAACGGACCGACGCTACGGCTGATGGCCGCCGGAGCCTGCTCGGCGGTGATCGCATCGCTGCTCGAGCGCCGGAACCTGGTGCTCGCCACCGCCATCAGCGCCGGGGCGCTCGTGATCGCGATCGGCCTCCTGGTGCTGCCCCACACGACCTGGTACGGCCTGCCGGGGCTGGAGACCCTGCGCGTCGCGATCGAGGCCGCAGGCCGGGTCGGCGAGCAAGCGCGCGTGCAGGTCGCACCCTCGCCGCCCCTGGCCCCGCTGTTGCTCGCGGGCCTCGCCGGCACCTGGGCGGCGGTGTTCGCCGCGCACTCGCTCGCCTTCCGTGCGGGAAGTCCACTGCTCGCGCTGATGCCGCCCGTGGCGTTGGTGGGCTTCGCCGATTCGGTCCTCGAGGACATCGTGCGCCCGATCTTCGGCCTGCTGTTCCTCGGGTCGGCGGCAGCGTTGTTGTTCGCCGACGCGATGCGGCGCGTGCAGGGCTGGGGCCCCGTCTGGACCGCGCCGGGCCGCAACGCCAGGCTCGACGTCGTGGCCGGACGGAGCGCGCGGCGGGTCGCCACGGCTGCGGTCATGGTCGCTGCACTCGCTCCCGCAGTGATGCCCGGGTTCGGATCGCGTGGCGTGATCGACTTCTCCACGAGCGACGACGGCCGGGTGCGTATCGATCCGCTCGTGTCGGTGCAGGCGAGCCTCTCGCGCGACGAGGTGGCCCCCGTGTTCGACGTCCGAGCCGATGTCGGCATGTACTGGCGCATGGTGGCGCTGCCCAACTTCGACGGGCAGGTCTGGAGCCCCGACGAGCAGGCCCCCACGGTGCCGGTCGAGGCGGGCACGCCGCTCGTGACGACCAACCCGCCGCTCGGCGATCCCGCAGGCTTCTTCGAGGTGACGTTCACGACGACGAGCGAGCTGGCGCTCCCGTGGCTTCCCCTCCCGTATCCGCCTCGCTCGACCGATGCCCAGCTCGAGGGCATGCGGTGGGATCCGCAGGGAGGGTCGATCGCGCTCGGGTCCGGAGTCGAGCCAGGCATCACTTATACCGTCGTCGCCGACGTCGTGCGGCCCACGGCCGACGAGCTACGCGCCGAGGTGATCCCCGATACGACGAGCGACACGCTGCGCTACACGGCCACGCCCGGCGACCTGTCGTTCGCGGTCAGGGACATCGCGCTGCGATGGACGAGGGGCGCCGACAACGACTACGAGCGCATCATCGCGATCCAGGAGCGGTTCACGCGGTCGGGAGAGTTCACCTACGACGACGAGGTGCCCGACTCGACGAGCGACCAGGCGCTGGTCGAGTTCCTGACCGAGAGCAAGCGGGGCTTCTGCCAGCAGTTCTCCAGCGCGATGGCGATCATGCTGAGGAGCATCGGCATCCCGGCCCGGCTCGCAGTGGGCTTCACGCCGGGCAGCGCCACCGGCACGAACGACCGCTTCACCGTGACGACGGAGAACGCCCATTCATGGGTCGAGGTGCTCTTCCCGCGGTACGGGTGGATCCCCTTCGAGCCGACGCCGAACCGCGAGAACCTGACCGCCTATCCCTACCTCGACCCCGACGCCGTCCAGCCCTGCACCACCCCCGGGTGCACCGGGGGGCCGGCCGGGCCGGGGAACGGCGGGAACACGGAGCAGAACGCCGCCAACTCGGTGGAGGATCGCGAGGGCGTCGGCGGTCTCCGCCCGGACTTCGACCAGGGGCGTCTGGGACGTGGCGGCGGAGGCGCCATCGCGTCGGGAGTCGCCAACGCCGCGCCCGATCCCGGCCCGTTCACCACGCGCAATGCCCTGCTCGCCGTCGTCGCAACCGGTGCGATCACGCTCGCGCTCGTGCCACCCGTCCGTGCCCTGCGCCGTCGCCGCCGACTACGGCGAGCGCGTCGGGCGCCGCGGAGCCTCATCCTCGCGACCTACGACGTGTTCGCCGATCGGGCAGCAGAGCTCGGCTTCCCGAGACGTGAGGGACAGACCATCGAGGAGTACCGCGCCGCCGTGGCGAACTCCGGCGCGCCGGTCGACGGCGACCTCGACCGGCTGAGCCTGCTCGCGACCGGGGCCGCGTACGGGGCGCGCGAACCAGACGATCACCAGGCCGAGGAAGCGACGCGTACCTCGCACGCGGTCGTGCGGGCCATGCGACGCCACGCCGGGTGGAAGCAGCGGGTCACCGGACCCTATCGCCGGCGCTGAGCTCGCTCAGTCGGTGCCGGTGACCGTGTGGGCTGCGGCTTCTCGCAGCGCACGCACGAAGCGTTCGCGGTCTTCGCGGAACTGCCGGACATCGGTCTCGACGCTGCTCGCGATGTCGTCGATCGCGACGAAGAAGGCCATCTGCCCGTCACGCAGCGCGTCGATGACCTCGCCGTCGAGGCGGCAGATCTTGAAGATGCTCTGACCGTCGGTGACGAGCTTCACCTCGGACAGGTGCTTGTCCATGCCGGCCTTCTTGTTGAGGAACTCCCACGAGCGACGGACCCGCTGCAGCGACATGCCGCCGTCGAGCAACGACTTCACCACCCGCAGCGCCACCAGGTCGCGGAAGGCGTAGAGACGAGGCACCCCGGGCCGGCCCCCCGTGCCTTGCACGGTCGGCTGGACGAGTCCGATCTGGTCCCAGTACCGAAGCTGTCGAGGCGTGCACCCGGTGAACTTGCAGGCTTGGTGGGTGGTGAATCCCTCCATGCGGTTGCGGGCCCCCTCGGTCTCGTCTTCGTCGTTCAGCGCCTTCGGCACGGATCGGAGATCGCGAACGGCATCGACCGACGACTCGCGCCAAGGGGGAAGCGGCCACCGTTGTACAACAGCGTGTGGAACTGCGGCAAGCCGCGAGGTCACGATGGTCGCGGAACCATCCGAACGGGCTATGCGATCGGCGCGCTACGCGTCGTCGTCGTCGCTTCGCGACGGGGGACGGAACCGCGCGGCCAACCGTCCGATGATACCGGTGAACGACCCGCCGTCGGATTGGAGCGCGCGGATCTGGTCGCGCCCGAGCTGGCCGAGGTAGCGGTAGATGAGCAGGGCCGACCCGATCATGACGACGAAGCCCGTCGCCGCGATCAGCGAACCCCACGGGCTCACGGCGAACAGCAGGAGCAGCACGCACCCGAGCACGAACGCGATGGCCGCGAGCCGGATGCGCCGAGCCAGGTGCGTATACAGGTCGGTGCGGCCCACCTGCTCGACGAGGCGGGGGTCGTCCTCGGCCAGACGCTGCTCGATCTCCTCGAGGATGCGCTGTTCGTGTTCGCTCAGGGGCACGCTTCGATTATAGGGAGCGTGCCCGACTTGGGAACCCACTCCCGCCGGGAAGCTGGATCAGCCGGCGTCGTCCTGCGCAGGGCCCGCCCGGGCCGCAGGCGCAGGCGCGCGCTGAGGGCGGGAGCGGTCGAGCAGCGATGCGGGCATCGCCGCACCGCGCCCGAACCGGTGCTCGATGCGATCGACGGCACGCTCCACGTCGCCCCACCGCTCCCCGTGCAGCATCGCGAGCTGCTCGGCCCCGGCCGCCACCAGGCCGCTCGCCTGGACCCCCAGCAACCGGACCCGGCGTCGCTGACCCGGCAGCGCCCGGTAGAGCCCGGCGACCGTGTGGAACAGGTCGGCGCCGACGTCGGTCGCGTCGGCGAGCGTCTTCGAACGCGTGAGCGTCGTGAAGGTCGCGAGACGCACCTTCATCGTGACGGTGCGGGCCCGGTAGCCGTCGGCCCGAAGCCGCGAGGCGACCTTGCCCGAGAGCGCGAGCAGCTCGCGCAGCAGGGTCTCGTCGTCGTCGAGGTCGTGCTCGAAGGTCTCCTCGTGACCCACCGACTTCGGCGCCTCGTAGGGCACGACCTCGCGGTCGTCGATGCCGTGTGCGAGCTGATGCAGGTGCCGGGCGTTCTGCTCACCGAGCAGCCGGGCGAGGATCGGCTCCGGCGTCGCGGCCAGGTCGCCCACGGTGCGCACCGCCATGCGTGCGAGCACCTCGCCGGTCTTCTCCCCCACGCCCCACAGCCGCCGGACCGGCAGCGGCTGGAGGAACCCGAGCACGCCGTCGGCCGGCACGACCAGCATGCCGTTGGGCTTGCAGTGGTCGCTCGCGAGCTTGGCCACGAACTTCGTGGGCGCGACACCCACCGAGCACGTGACCCCGACGTCGCGCTCGACCGCGGCGCGGATGCGCGCCGCGATCTCGCGAGGCTCGCCGAACAGCATCGTGGCGCCGCCCACGTCGAGGAAGGCCTCGTCGAGCGAGATCGGCTCCACGAGCGGCGTGTGCGCGAGCAGCACCTCGCGGAACCGGTTGGAGTGCGCCTGGTAGGCCGAGAAGTCGGGCGGCAGGAACACGCCGTCGGGACACAGGCGCCGGGCCTGCACCGTGGGCATCGCCGATCGCACCCCGAACTCCCGGGCCTCGTACGAGGCGGAGCTCACCACTCCCCGTCCTCCCACACCGCCGACGATCACCGGTGTGCCGGCGAGGCTCGGGTCCTTCAACACCTCGACCGACGCGTAGAAGGCGTCGATGTCGGCGTGCAGGATCGGTTCGGCGGGGCGCTCCTCGGGCGTCGTACGCCGGGTGGTCATGGGCTCATCATCCCGCGGAGCCGGGGCTCGCGTGCCAGAGCGAGCGCGGGCCGGTGCCGGCGGCGGGCGCGGGCGGCTCGCTCGCGACCTGGCGCGGCTGCATCTCGCCGCGCAGGGCCTCACGCAGCCGCCCCTCGCCCCGCGCGCGGTGCAGCGCCGACAGGTCCCACACCTCCTCGGCCACCACGCTCACCCCGCCCACGCCCGTGCGCCGCAGCTCGCCAGCGACCGCCAGCGCGTACCCGTGGAAGACGGTCTT
>DASVGA010000101.1:0-2962 GCA_036379795.1 Actinomycetota bacterium
GACCCGCGCCGTCACCGACGACGACGAGCGCGGCGAAGGAGAACCGCCGGCCCCCCTTGACCACCTTGGCCACGCGGTTGATCGAGATGACCCGTTCCTCGAAGGGACTTCGGTCGGATTGGTTCGAGTCGTATCGCCTGCTCATGTCAGATCTGGAGTCCTCCCTCGCGCGCTCCGTCGGCGAGCGCGGCGACACGGCCGTGGTACAGCCGGCCCCCGCGGTCGAAGACGGCGCGCTCGATGCCGGCCTGCTTCGCGCGGCTCGCGAGCAGTTCGCCCGTGGCCTTGGCCCGCGATGTCTTGTCGTCGCCCGTGACCTCGCGGTCGCTCGCCTGGGCGAGCGTGCGAGCGGCGACGTCGTCGATGAGCTGTGCGTAGATGAACCTGTTGGACCGGTAGACGGCCAGGCGGGGACGTGTGCCGTCACCCGCGATCTTCTTGCGCACCCGCGCATGCCGTCGCTCACGCGCCGCTGCCCGATCGTGCTTCGCCATCACGCAGCACCCGTCTTCGCGGCCTTGCCGGCCTTCTTGCGCACGTACTCACCCTCGTAGCGGATGCCCTTGCCCTTGTACGGCTCGGGCTTGCGGATCTTCCGGATCTTGGCGGCGATCTCTCCGACCGCCTGCTTGTCGTTGCCCCGCACGACGATCTGCGTCGGCGCGGGCACTTCGAACTCCACACCGTCGGGCACGGGCACCAGCACCGGATGTGAGAACCCCGCCTGTAGCTCGATGTCCTTGCCCTTCATGGCCGCCCGGTACCCCACACCTACGATCTCGAGCTTCTTCTCGAACCCCTTCGTCACACCCTCGACCATGTTGGCGAGCAACGAACGGGTGAGACCGTGCAGACCGCGGTTGAAACCCTGGTCGTCGGGGCGTTCGACCCTCGCGACGCCGCCGTCGACGACGATCGTCATGTTGGCGTGCATCGCCTGTGCGAGCTCACCCCGCGGACCCTTCACCGTGACGACGTTGCCCTCGCCCACGGTGATGTCGACCCCGCCCGGGATCTCGATGGGCTGCTTCCCGATCCGACTCATCGTGTCCGTTCCTTCTCGCCTGCCATGTGTCGGCTCGCTCACCAGACGTGAGCGAGCACCTCGCCGCCGATGCCCTTGCGGGATGCTTCCTTGTCGGTCATCACACCTTGCGACGTGGAGATGATCGCGACCCCGAGCCCGCCGAGGACCCTGGGAAGCTTGTCGCGCCCGGTGTACACGCGCCGGCCGGGCGTCGAGACGCGCGTGATGCCGCTGATCGTACGCTGCCGCTTGCGGTCGTACTTGAGTCGCACGCGGAAGGCCTGGTGCACCCCGTCGCCCTCACGCTCGAACCCGTCGATATAGCCCTCGGCCTCGAGGATGCCGAGCACGGCGCCGTTCACCTTCGAGACCGGCACCGCGAGGTCGTCCTTGTAGGCCAGGTTCGCGTTGCGGATGCGCGTGAGCAGGTCAGCCACCGGATCGGTCACGTTGCTCGAGAAACGCCGCTCCTTGGTCACCATGATGCCTTCGTCACCCCCGGAAGCTCACCCGCGTGCGCCAGCTCGCGGAAGCAGATGCGGCACAGCAGGAACCGCTTGTACACGGCTCGGGCGCGCCCGCATCGCTGGCATCGCGTGTAGGCGCGCACACGGAACTTGGGCTGGCGCAGCTGCTTGTTCTTGAGTGCCTTCTTGGCCATGTGTGTCTCCTAGCCCGCCTGCGCCACCTGCTCGAGCCCCGCGAAGGGGAACCCGAGCGCGGCCAACAGGCTGCGTGCGTCGTCGTCTGTCGTCGCGGTCGTCACGATCGTGATGTCCATGCCCCTGACCTGCGCCACCTTGTCGTAGTCGATCTCGGGGAAGATCAACTGCTCGGTCACGCCCATCGTGTAGTTGCCGTGGCCGTCGAACGAACGCGGGCCCATGCCACGGAAGTCGCGGATGCGCGGGAGCGCGAGCGAGACCAGACGGTCGTAGAACTCCCACATGCGGTCGCCCCGCAAGGTGACCTTCGCACCGATCGGCATGCCCTCGCGGAGCTTGAACCCGGCGATCGACGTACGCGCCTTGGTCACCACGGGCTTCTGACCGGTGATGATCGTGAGGTCGTCGACGGCGGCCTCGAGCAGACGCGCGTCCTTCACCGCGTCGCCGACGCCCATGTTCACCACGATCTTGTCGAGTCGGGGAACCTGCATCACGTTGGCGAGCCCGAGCTCGGACCGCAACTTCGGCACGAGCTCCTCGCGGAACCGCTGCTTCATCCGGGGCACGTATCGCTCGCTCATAGCTCCGCCTCGCACTTGCGGCAGATACGCACCTTCGTGCCGTCGTTCTCGAGGCGATGGCCCACGCGCGTGGGCTTGCCGCAGCTGGGACACACCGGCTGCACGTTGGAGATGTCGATGAACGTCTCCACGTCGATGATGCCCCCTTGTTGGATCGCCTGGCTCGAGCCGCTCGCCCGTCCGGCGGCACGCTGATGCCGCTTCGCGAGCGCAACGCCGTCGACCATGACACGCCCCTCGGTCGGCATCACCCGGACCACGCGGCCTTCCTTGCCGCGGTCCTTGCCGGCCATCACGCGGACCGTGTCGTCTCTCTTGATGTCGGCCCCTGGCATCGGCTACAGCACCTCCGGCGCGAGCGAGATGATCTTCATGAACCGCTTCTCACGCAGCTCGCGGGCCACGGGCCCGAAGATGCGGGTGCCTCGCGGGTTCCGCTGATCGTTGATGATCACGACGGCGTTATCGTCGAAACGGATGTACGACCCGTCGGCGCGGCGACGCTCCTTGGCGGTGCGCACGACGACCGCCCTGACGACCTCGCCCTTCTTCACGCCACCGCCTGGCAGGGCATCCTTGACGGTGCCGACGATCACGTCGCCGACCCCAGCGTACCGACGTCCGGAGCCGCCGAGCACGCGGATGCAGAGGACCTCCTTGGCCCCCGTGTTGTCCGCGACCTTGCA
>DASVGA010000102.1:0-2787 GCA_036379795.1 Actinomycetota bacterium
CCTCGTCCATGGGGGTTCGCACGCCGCGGTCGTGGGCGACCTCGATCGCACGGTCGTAGCCGGCGTCGACGTGGCGCACGACGCCCATGCCCGGGTCCGATGTGAGCACGCGGGCGAGCCGCTCACCGGCGTTCGCCGACCCGTCGGCCACGACGACCATGCCGGCATGGATCGAGTAGCCGATACCGACACCGCCCCCGTGATGCACGCTCACCCAGTGCGCGCCGGCCGCCGTGTTGATCAACGCGTTCAGGATCGGCCAGTCGGCGATCGCGTCGGACCCGTCGAGCATCGCCTCGGTCTCGCGGTTCGGGCTCGCGACGCTTCCAGCGTCGAGGTGGTCGCGGCCGATCACGATCGGCGCCCTCACCGTTCCGTTCGCGACGAGCTCGTTGAAGCGCTCGCCGGCAAGCTCTCGCTCGCCGTACCCCAGCCAGCAGATGCGCGCGGGCAGCCCCTGGAACGCGACCTTCTCGGCCGCCATGGCCAGCCACCGCTGCAGCCGCTCGTTCTCGGGGAAGAGCTCGGCCACGGCGGCGTCGGTCGCGGCGATGTCGGCGGCATCACCCGAGAGCGCGGCCCAGCGGAACGGGCCCTTCCCCTCGCAGAAGAGCGGACGCACGAACGCCGGCACGAAGCCCGGGTAGCTGAAGGCGACGTCGTGGGCGAGGCCTCCAGCTTCGGCGCCGGCGCGCAGGTTGTTGCCGTAGTCGAAGACGATCGAGCCGGCCGATGCGAAGCCCACCATGGCTTCCACCTGGTGTGCCATCGCCTCGTAGGAACGCTTCGTGTATTCCTCGGGTTCTCGCCGCAACGCCTCGGCTTCGGGAAGCGACAGGCCGTCGGGCACGTAGCCTCCGAGCGGATCGTGCGCGCTCGTCTGGTCGGTGACGACGTCGGCCTCGAAGCCTCGCGCCAGCAGCTCCGGGAAGACCTCGGCGCAGTTGCCGACGAGGCCGATCGACTCGGCACGACGGGCGTGACGCGCATCCTCGGCCCACGAGATCGCTTCGTCGAGGTCGTCGGTGACGCGATCGAGGTAGCGGGTCTCGATGCGCCGTTCGATGCGAGCGGGGTCGACCTCGACGCAGAGCGCGACGCCACCGTTCATCGTCACGGCGAGCGGTTGCGCGCCGCCCATGCCTCCGAGGCCGCCGGTCAGCGTCACCGTGCCGGCGAGCGTGCCGCCGAAGTGCTGATGGGCGCACTCGGCGAGCGTCTCGTAGGTGCCCTGCAGGATGCCTTGGGTGCCGATGTAGATCCAGGAGCCCGCGGTCATCTGGCCGTACATCGTGAGCCCCTGCGCCTCGAGCGCGCGGAACGTCTCCCAGTCGGCCCAGCGCGGCACGAGCATCGAGTTCGAGATCAGCACGCGCGGCGCCATGTCGTGCGTGCGGAAGACCGCGACCGGTTTGCCCGACTGCACGAGCAGGGTCTCGTCGTCGGCGAGGGTGCGCAGCGTGCGCACGATCGCGTCGAACGCCGGCCAGCTCCTCGCCGCCCGGCCGGTCCCCCCGTAGACGACGAGATCCTCGGGGCGTTCGGCGACCTCGGGGTCGAGGTTGTTCATCAGCATGCGCATCGCGGCTTCCTGCGGCCACGCACGACACGTGAGCGACGACCCTCTGGGCGCCCGGATCTCCCGTGCGGTCATGCGATCGGCCCTCCCTGCCGCCGGTTCCGTCGTGTGGATGGCGATGCTACTTCGTTGGACATCCGGGGAACCGGATGTGCTTGAGCAGGCTCGTGGCGACGGGTAGCGTCCCCCCGATGGCCGTCGGCACTTCCCCCTACGACACCGACGGCGCAGGCCACGGGTCCGGACCGATCAGCGTGCTGATCGCCGACGACGAACCTGCGCTGCGTGGAGCGCTCATCGAGCTGCTCTCCCATGAGGACGATGTCGTCCTCGTCGGCACGGCCGGAGACGCCGACGAGGCGATCGCGATCGCGGGCGACTCCAGGCCCGACGTGGCGCTCGTCGATGTCTCGATGCCGGCAGGAGGGGGACCCCGAGCGGCTCGGGAGATCGCCCGCTGCTCCCCCGACACGAGGGTGATCGCGCTCTCCGCGTTCGAGGATCGCCCCACCGTGCTCGAGATGCTGCGGGCCGGCGCGGTCGGCTACCTGGTCAAGGGCACCACGGGCGAGGAGATCGTCGGCTCGATCCAGAAGGTCATGGCCGGAGGCGCGAGCCTGTCGGCCGACGTGATCTCGGGCATCGTCGCCGAGCTCACGAAGCAGCTGCGTCGCGAGGACGCCCAGCGCGAGCAGGTCGATGCCCGCCGCAGCGAGATCGAGCGGTTCGTCATGGGTGACGGCGTGTCGATGGCCTTCCAGCCGATCGTGGACCTCGAGACCCGGGCGGTCGTCGGGGTCGAGGCGCTGGCACGATTCTCCGCTGCTGCCTCGCGCCCCCCGAACGAGTGGTTCGCCGAAGCGGTCTCGCTCGCGCTCGGGGTGCAGCTCGAGCTCACCACCTTGCGCCAGGCATTACGGGCGCTGCCCCGCCTCGGGCCCGACATCTACATGGCCGTGAACTGCTCGCATCGCGCCGCGATCTCGACCGAGCTCGCCGAGCTCCTCCAGCCCCACGCCGGCCGGCTCGTGCTGGAGATCACCGAGCACGAAGCCGTGGAGGACTACCCTTCGCTCGTCGACGCGCTCGCGCCGCTGCGAGCCAGCGGCGCGCGCGTCGCGATCGACGATGCCGGGGCGGGCTTCGCGAGCCTGCGCCACACCCTGCGGATCGCGCCGGACATCGTGAAGCTCGACATGAGCCTCACG
>DASVGA010000103.1:0-4502 GCA_036379795.1 Actinomycetota bacterium
TGCCGTCCGCGCTCCGGTGCCGTCGGCCAGAGCTACCGTCGCCCCGCGCATCCGTTCGTGGATCGCTTCGAGCTCCGCCACCCGTGCCTGCCCCTCGGCGCCGAACGCGACGACCACCTTCGCGGCGATCAGCTCGGTGAGCGCGAACGCACCGAGGAGCGAGTCGAACGGCGACGAGGAGTCGACGTGAGAGACCAACACGTGCCTCGCGGATTCCACTGCAGGCGAAAGCCATGGGTCGGTGAAGACGACGACCGCCGCTCCCCGCTCGGCGGCGAGCCTTCCCGCAGCGATCGTGTCCTGCTGGTATCGGCGGTAGTCGAACAGGCAGAGCACGTCTCGTCTCGAGAGCTCGACGCTATCGAGCACCCGACGGTCGGCGGACTCCCCCACCATCGCGCAGCCGGGGCGGAGCATACGCAGCTGCAGGCAGAGGTAGCTGGCGACGAGCTGGCTGAAGCGTCCACCGACGAACCAGAGACGTCGCCTGCGGTCGTGCAGCAGCGCCACCACGCTCGTGAGCTCTTCGTCGAGCGAGCTCGAGGCGAGGGTGGCATCGAGCGCTCGCGAGAAGGCCTCCTGGCTCCGGCGGAGCACTTCGTCGTCCTGGGTGGAACCCTTCGTTCGGTAGAGGGACGGCAACCCCTCGGAGCGCGCCTGCACCTCTTCGCGCAACGATCGCTGGAAGTCCGGGTACCCGTCGAATCCGATCTTGCGGACGAACCGCAGGACCGTCGGACCGGTGACCCCCGCGCCTTCGGCGAGCTGTGGCAGGCTCTCGAGGCCCGCGGTGGGGTAGGTCGCGAGCAGCGCGCGAGCCACGCGGCGCTCGGCCGGGGTCATCTCCCTCAGCCGTTCGCGCACCTCTTCGCCGATCGTCTCGCTCGTGTGCGTGGTGATCCCCCTCGAAGGACAGGATTCTTACGCATACCGCAAGTCAGGGGAAGCCGGTAACGAGCTTGACAGGTTCCCGAACCCAGCGTACGAATGCCCGATACGGTGGCGACGGGTAGGGGGAGGCGTCTGATGCTTCGGAGATCGATCGCGTTCATGTTCGCACTGAGTCTGCTGGCCGCCGCCTGCAGTACGTCGGACAGCGGGGGCAACGACGATGCAGGGACCGATGCGGGCGGCGCTGCATCGGGCGACCCGATCGTGTTCGGCTTCCCTGCCGACCTCACGACCGACTGGGCGTACTACGACTCGCCGATGGACGAGGGTGCGCAGTTCGCGGTCGACCAGATCAACGAGGCTGGAGGGGTGCTGGGACGTCCACTCGAGCTGAAGACCGTCGACATGCGCAACGACGTGGCCGAAGCGGCCAAGGTCACTCAGCAGCTGATCGACGACGGCGCCGTCTACCTCATGGGCACGGTCGGTGACGGCATCCTCGCCGAGGGACAGGTCGCCTGCGCCGCGGGCGTGCCGATCTCCACGGGCCTCGGCACGGCCCCCTCGCTCGTTGGCGACATGGGTGAGTGTGCGTACCAGCTCGTGATGAGCGACAACATCCAGGCCGCTGTGCTCGCCGAGCACGGCATCGCTCAGGGGTACGAAACCGCGTACGTGCTCGGCTCGAACGAGATCCCCTACACCAAGGACCTGCCGTTGTTCTTCGCCGACGCGTTCGAGTACGGCGGCGGCACGGTGGTCGCCACCGACCAGTACAAGCTCGGCGCGGGTGACTATTCCGCCGTCGTGACGAAGATCGCGAACGTCGATCCCGCTCCCGACGTGATCTTCACGCCGATGTACATCCCCGACAGCGTGGTGTTCCTGCGCCAGCTCCGCCAAGCGGGACTCACGATGCCTGTGCTCTCCACCGACGGGAACGCCGACACGGCGTTGCTCGACGCCGGTGTCAAGGCGATCGACGGCCTGACGTTCTCCAACTCGGTCTGCACGGCCGAGGGCGACCCCGAGGT
The DNA here is from genome assembly GCA_036379795.1 of Actinomycetota bacterium. Lineage (GTDB taxonomy): Bacteria > Actinomycetota > UBA4738 > UBA4738 > HRBIN12 > JAOUEA01. The sequence continues at coordinate 1,926 of DASVGA010000103.1, forward strand.
GCAGGCCTTCTACGACGACTACAACGCAGCGAACGGAAGCGATCCGAGCTCCTACGTCGCGGTGATCGGCTACGACGAGGTCAACCTGCTCGCCGACGCCATCGAACAGGCCGGCAGCGCCGAGCCCGCCGCGATCATCGAGCAGCTCGCTCAGGCCGACTACACCGGGATCTCAGGGCATGTCGTGATGGACCCGGCGACACGGCGAGCGAACAAGCCGGCCGCGCTCGTCCAGATGGACGGCGAGAAGTTCACATGCCTCGAGCAGCCGGACTTCCCGGAATACGTGCCCGCCGTCTAGGACGTGACCATCGAGCACGGGCAGGACCGGATGGCGGACACCGCAAGCGGTCCTCCGCTGCTCGCTGTCGAGGAGCTGACGGTCGCCTACGGTGCGGTCGTCGCCGTTCGCGGTATCTCCCTGCAGGTCGCGCCGGGTGAGATCGTCGCAGCGCTCGGGCCGAACGGTGCCGGCAAGACGACGTTGCTCCGAACGATCGCGGGCGCCTTGAGGCCACAGCACGGCTCCGTCACCTTCGAGGGTGCTGCCCTCACGGGCCTCACACCCGAAGCGGTCGTCCGTCGGGGTGTCGTGCTCGTGCCCGAAGGACGACACGTGTTCCCCGGCCTCACGGTGGAGGAGAACCTCACGATCGGAGGCATCGCACGCACCGATCGTGAGGAGTTGCGTGCCGACACCGAGCGGTGGCTTGCCCGCTTCCCGATCCTCGGCGAGCGCGCGAGCCAGATGGCCGGAACGCTCTCGGGCGGCGAACAGCAGCAACTCGCGATCGCTCGTGCGCTGATGTCACGACCGCGGATGCTGCTGCTCGACGAGCCCTCGCTCGGCCTGGCGCCGATCTTCGTCGACCGCATCTTCGAGTTGATCGAGGAGCTCCGTGAAGGTGGCGTCACCGTGCTGCTGGTGGAGCAGAACGTGCATCGGGCCCTCGAGATCGCCGACCGTGCCTACGTGCTCTCGGTCGGCTCCGTGGTCGCCGCGGGTCCCACCGACCAGCTGATGGAGGGTGATCTCGAGCGGTCCTACCTCGGCATCGGGCGACCGGCATGAGGTGATGTCGTGAGCCCGTCGGAGTTCGTGCAACAACTCGTGAACGCTTTGTCGCTCGGCAGCATCTACGCCTTGCTCGCACTCGGCCTCTCGATGGTCTACGGGGTGTTGGGCATGCTGAACTTCGCGTACGGCGAGCTCGTCACGATCGCGGGCTATTCGATGCTCGCCGCCACCTACCTCGGTGCCCCGTTCATCGTCGTCGCGCTCGTCGGCGTGATCGCGGCCGGGCTCTCCTCGGTGCTGATGGAGCTCGTGGCGTTCAGGCCGCTGCGCACCGCGAGCTTCGTCTCGCTGCTGTTCACCTCCTTCGCCGTCGCGCAGCTGATCCAGGGCGCCTTCCGCCAAGCCGTCTCGGTGCGATCGCGGGGTATCCCGGTGCCCGAGCTGTTCGACGAGGCCGTGCAGCTCGGTCCCGTGCGGATCAGCGTGCTCTCGATCATCACAGCGTCGATCGGCGCACTCTCGCTCGGCGCGCTCACGGCCTTCATGCGGCGGTCCCGCTCGGGCCTCGCGATGCGCGCTGCCTCACAGGACTTCGTCACTGCCCGGCTGCTCGGCGTGCGGGCGAACCGAGTGATCTCGCTCGCGTTCCTGATCTCGGGCCTGCTCGCCGGCATCGCCGGAGTGCTCTGGATCGCAAGGACCACCTCGGTGAACCCCGCGACGGGTTTCGTGCCCGTGATCCAGGCCTTCATCGCGTCGGTGATCGGCGGACTGGGCAACCTGCGTGGAGCAGTGCTCGGAGGATTGTTCCTCGGAACGCTGGAGGTGTTCCTGCAGGCATTGTTGCCCGGGTCGTTGCTGCCGTACGCGCAGGCGACGTCGCTGCTCATCGTGGTGGCGATCCTGTACGTGCGGCCGCAGGGCTTGTTCGGAGCGCGAGCGGAGACGGCATGAGCGGTGGTCCGATCCCCACCGACCGGCTCCGGCCGGCGATCTGGGGAACCGGCATGATCTCGCTGGCGCTGGTCGCCGGCATGGGCCTCGTGCAGGCATTGGGATCGCCCTCGTCGAGCCGCACGTTCGTGATGTTCCTGGTGAACGTGATGCTCGTCGTGTCGATCCAGGCATTCATCGGGAACAGTGGCATCGTCTCGTTCGGCCACGTGGCCTTCATGGGGATCGGCGCCTACACGACCGCGCTCACCACGATCCCCGAAGCGGTCAAGGCCACACAGCTTCCCGAGCTGCCATCGATGCTCGCGGACGCGACACTCGACCTCGTTCCCGTGGTCACGCTGTCGGCGTTCGCGGCTCTCGTGGTCGCGGCCGTCTTCGGCGGGGCGGTCATCCGCATGACCGAGTCGACGATGGCCATGGCGACCCTCGCGCTGCTGGTGATGGTCCACACCTTCTTCCAGAACGCCACGGCGTACACGCGCGGCTCACTCGGCCTCGCGGGGGTGCCGGTGCGCACGACGATCGGCGTGGCCACGGCCGGCGCCGTGCTGTTCCTCGTGATCGGCCGCCTCTACAAGGAATCGGCACCGGGACTCCGGCTA
>DASVGA010000104.1:0-2944 GCA_036379795.1 Actinomycetota bacterium
GGCCGCCCCGATCGCGCCCGAGTCGCTGCCGAGCGCGGCCTGCACGATCGGCACCTCGGGCCGACGATCCGCGCCCTCGACCGATCGCCGGTATCCGTCGCGAGCGGGCACCAAGAGGAGATCACCGGCCTCCGACGCGCCGCCGCCGATCACCACGACGTCGGGGTCGAGCACGTTGACCAGCCCGGCGATGCCCACGCCGAGCCGGAAGCCCACCTCCACGAGGATGCCCTGGCTCACGGTGTCGCCGTCGAGCGCTGCCCGCGTGACGATGTCGCCCGTCACCGCTCGCGGATCGCCGCCGGCGAGCTCGCGCAACGACGAGTAGGGGTGGCGCGCTGCCGCTCGCCGACCCGTCCTGGTGATCGCCGTGCCGCTCGCCACCTGCTCCCAACACCCTCGGTTCCCACACCCGCAGGGTGGACCCGCTGGCTCGACGACGATGTGGCCGATCTCACCGGCGAACCCGTTCGCCCCGCGGTACAGATGCCCGTCGAGCACGATGCCGCCTCCGATGCCGGTGCCGACGCCGATCATCAACATGTGACTCGACCCCCGTCCGGCGCCGTGACGAAACTCCCCCCAGGCAGCGGCGTTGGCATCGTTGTGTGCGACGCACGGCAGCCCCAACGCCTCACCGACGAACGATGCCAACGCGACGTCGCGCCAGGACAGATTCGGCGCGAATCGCATCGTTCCCCCTCGATCGACCATGCCGGCGGCGGCGATCCCGACCCCCGCAGCCGAGGGAGCCCCCAGCGCCCTCGCGGCCTCGACCATGGTGGCCAGCGTGGCCCGCTCGTCATCGGCGGGCGTGACACGAACCTCGCGCCCGAGCACGCCCCCGTCGCGATCCACGAGCAGGGCGGCGGTCTTCGTGCCCCCGACATCGATGCCGATGGCCGGCCGATCGTCGGTCACGGACCTGCGGGAGGCTCCTCGCCCGCGACTGGTGGCGCTCCGAACGTGATCTCGAGGTGATCGCCCATGAAGTTCGCTTCGCGCACGACGAGGCGCTTCAGGGTCTGGGGCAGGATCAGGTTCCGCTTGTAGGACCCGACGCGTACGAACAGCTCCTCACCGCGCCGGTGGATGTCCATGTCGTCCCGGGAGACGAACGGCAGGCGCATCGACACGACGTAGCGGCCGGTCTCCCCCGCGCGCTTGCGCACCCGGATCGGATCGTCGTGATGCAGCACCGCGGTGACGTCGAGATCGCCGTACACCTCGCCGCCCATCTCTTCGAGCAGCGGCACCCCCACCATCTCTCGGTCGAACAGGCGCACCTCGAGGATCGGCACCGGCTCGAACGACTCGTGCACCGTGGCGAGGTGCTCGGCCTGGATGTCCTTCCACTTGCCGAAGTACGGATCGTTCACTTCCTCGGGCAAGATGCGATTGACCACCACGGCGTCGACGCGATACCCGAACAGGCCGAGGTAGGTGTAGGTCCGGCGCGCCTCGGAGATCACCATCTTCTCGGGGTTCACGACGAGGCGCACCGAAGACGTGTGCTCGTCGGTGAGGATCTGCTTCACGGCGTCGAGGTTGCGATGCAACCGCTCGACGGCCGCGAACACCTGGTCGCCGGCGATCGGCAGCGAGGTCATCTTGGAGAGCATCGGGCGAACGGTCTTCACGATGCGCCGCTCCACCGGGAAGATCCGCTCGATGTACCAGTTCATGATCTCGGGGAGCGAGAGCAGCCGCAGCGTCTCGGCCGTCGGCGCGCAATCGACGACCAACATGTCGTAGGCGCCGCTCTCCACGTGGGTCTTCACGTCGATCAACGCGAAGATCTCGTCCAGACCCGGGATGACGGTGAGCTCCTCGGCCTGGATCGTCTCGGTTCCCGCCCAGTTCATGAGCTGGACGAAGTAGTCCTGGATCTCGCGCCAGTTGTCCTCGAGACGCTCCTGCGCGTCGATCTGCACCGCCCACAGGTTCGAGACGATCTCGGTCGGCGCAGATCCGATCTCGACCTCGAACGAGTCGGCCAACGAGTGCGCCGGGTCGGTGGACATGACGAGCGTCCGATGGCCCGTTCGAGCGGCGCGCACGGCCGTGGCAGCCGCCACGGTGGTCTTGCCGACGCCCCCCTTGCCCGTGAACAGCACGACCCGCATGCCGGTCAGCTTAGACGCTGCGGGTCGGGCGGACGTGCGGGGGCTCTCAGCCCATCTCCACCCGACGCTTGAGCTTCTCGAGCGCGTTCTCGATCACGCGCTTCGCGCCTTCGCTCCGAAGGAACCCGGGCACCAGCACCCCGAGCTCGACGCCGAGCCGGTAGGTCACCTTCGTCTCCGAGTCCGACAGCTCGTCGAACAGGTACTCCCCCCGGATGTCGCGGATCGCCCCCCGGGCCTCCGACGTGGTCCACGACACCCCCGTGTCACCGGGCGCATACCGGTAGGTCAACGTGTACGCGGCCGTGCCGAGCACCGGCACGTCGACCTCGAAGGCCACCTCGGTGGCACGGCCGCCTGCACCTCGCGACCGCACCGCGACGGTGCGCACGTCGGCCCATTCGGGATAGGACTCGAAGTCCTCGACGACTTCCATCACGTCCTCGAGCGACGCGTCGATCACGATCGAACCTTCAGCCTGCTCCATCGGTCGGGAATCCTAGCGTCTGGTCACGGTCACGACGCTCATGGCGAGCATGAGCACCGAGGCCATGATCACCGCGACCGTGGCCCACAACAGCGCCCTCGACGACACCAGCGCACGGCCCCCGTCGGCCATGTGGTAGGCCTCCCACGCGGTGCCGAGGTACACGGCCAACGCCGACCCCAGGAAGAGGGCGAACACCCCGAAGGTCGCCTGAGAGCTCACCCCGGCGAGGAACACCGTGCCGGCCATGGAGACCAACACGACGAACAGCACGCCGCGCGCCAGGCCGTCGAGCCCACGGCCGAACTTGCGGTGTCAGAGGCCCGGGAAC
>DASVGA010000105.1:0-5611 GCA_036379795.1 Actinomycetota bacterium
GACGATCGCGTGGTAGCCGTTCGTAGATGTCATCGAGCTACGCACGATATTCCTGACTCGCGATTCAAGCCACTCGTGGTCAGCTCAGGCTGGCCGAACGGCCCGCATCGCGGTGTTCCCGGCCGAGCGGGCGCACGAGCATCAGAGCAGCCGCGAGTGAGCTCAGGCCACCCAGGAAGTACGCGCCGCGAGGACCGAGTGCGTCCACGACTTCCCCGCCGAACGCGAACGAGAGGGCGAGCGCGATCAGGATGGCGGACTCGCTCGCGCCGATCACCCGGCTGCGCACGTGGTCGGGCGTCCGGCGCTGGAGTATGCCCTGTTCCGCGACGCCGCCGACACCTTCCCCCACGCCGGCGCCGACCATGAGGCCGACCGCGAGCGGCAGCCATGGTGCGACCCCGATCACGCCGAGACAGAGTCCGAGGAAGGCCACTCCCCAGATCAGGGCGCGGGCCTCGTGGCGTTCCCGCAGGTACCGCTGCGCCAGGAAGGACCCCAAGGCCGCGCCACCGCCCCAGCCCGCGTTCAGCAGGCCGTATCCGATCGCGCCGCCACCGAGCTCCTCTGCCAGTGCGACTTCGGCGACCAACGTGAAGCCAGCACCGAGCAGCAGCACGACCCAGGCGAAGGTCAGCGCTCTCAGCACGCGGTCGCGCAGCAGGAAGACGACACCGTCTCGCAGGCCGCCGAACCGGTGGTCCTCACCGCGCTCCCCCGTGAACGAGCCGTGCGTCGTCGCGATCAGCCAGGCCGAGCCGGCGAACGAGAGCGCGTTGAGACCGAACACCCAGTAGCCGGCCGTCTGGAGCTGATCGGGGGTCGAGTCCGGCGCGACGACGGCCACGAGCACGCCGCCGAGGATCGGTCCCACCAGGTTCCCGATGTTGCGCCCGACGGCGACCAGACCGTTGGCCCACGTCAGGTCCTCGGGTCCCACCAGGTTGGGCACCGCCGCTGCCGAGACCGACCAGATCGGCGACTCGAGCGTGGCCGTCACGAAGGCCATCACCAGCAGCTGACCTGGCGTGCGCGCGAAGGCGAGCGCCACGAAGCCGGCGGCGGCGGCGAGGTCGCAGATCACGAGCACCTTCCTGCGGTCGAATCGGTCGCCGAGGGCACTCCCGAGCGGGGCGAACACGCCCTGCGCACCGAACGTGAGGAGCAGCGTCCACGAGACCCAGCGGGATTCGCCCGTGAGCTGGAACATGATGTAGGCGAGCGCCGCGAAGGCTGCCCCGCTCCCCGTGAGCGAGACCAGGCGAGCCGTCGCCAACCGGCGAACGGCCGCGCGCTCTCGAGACGTGGATGCCTGGCGAGGCTCGGGGCTGGAGGGGTTCGTCGAGAGGCTCATGAAGCGGGACTCCTTGCGGGGTGGTTCGGCGGGACCTGACGCGGTGGGGCGCTAGCGCGTGGTACGCGGCCCGACGAGGGCAGGCGCACCGGTCGCATCACCGGTGATCAGGAACACCCGCTTCATGATCTCGGGACGCTACCACAGAGGTGTGGCGTCATCCCGACGATGGAGGTCGAGCATCCGGCGGGCTTCCAGGGCAACGATCCGCGGCCTGATCCAGCCGCGGCAGGGGCAGGCTCACTCGGAACGTGGAGCGAGCGTCACGGTCCTGATCTGCTGCGCTTCGATCTCGCGCGCCACGCGATCGAGCACCTCGGCGGGCACTTCGGTGTCGACCGTAAGGCACATCAATGCGTCGCCGCCCTCGGCCTTGCGACCCACGTCCATCGTGGCGATGTTTACGCCGTCGTCGCCGAGCAGCGTTCCCACCCGCCCGATGATGCCGGGGCGGTCGAGGTATGTGAAGAACACCATGTGCCCGGCCGGTGTGACCTCGATCTCGAAGCCGTTGACCTGCGTCACGCGGTCGTGGCCCCTTCCGAGCACTGACCCAGAAACGGTGACGGGGTCTGCATCGGTCTCGGCCCGCAGCGAGATCGAGCTCACGTAGTCCTGTGAGACGGTCGAGCGCATCTCGCTCACCGTGAGGCCTCGTTCCCGCGCGAGCATGGGCGCGTTCACGAACGACACGGGCTCGTGCACGGTGCGACCCAAGATGCCCTTCAGGATCGCGAGCGTGAGCACGCGCGTGTCCGACTCGGCGATGCGTCCGAGGTACGAGGCGACGATCGATCGAACCCCGCCCTCTGCGAGCCCCGCCGTCAACGCGCCGAGGCGCTCGGCCAGCGGCACGAACGGGCGCACGACCTCGGTCACCTCGGCCCCGGCAGACACGTTCACCGCGTAGGGCACGAACTCGCCGCTCAACGCGAGGCGCACCATCTCGGCGACCGTCGTGCCCGCCTTGTCCTGTGCTTCCTTGGTGCTCGCCCCCAGGTGCGGCGTCACGACGACGGAGTCGAGCGCGAACAGCGGCGAGTCGGTGGTCGGTTCGGTCGCGAACACGTCGAGCGCCGCGCCGCCGAGATGGCCGCTCTCGATCGCCTTGACCAGGGCCTCCTCGTCGACGATGCCACCGCGTGCCGTGTTGATCAGACGCGCCCCCTGTTTCATGAGCCGCAGCTCGTGCTCGCCGATCAGCCCCTCGGTCTCAGAGGTGCGCGGAAGGTGGATCGAGACGAAGTCGGCCTGCACCAGCAGGGCCTCGAGCGAGGGCATCGCGTCGACCCCCATCTCCTTGGCTCGATCGGCGCTGACGTACGGGTCGAAGGCGATCACGCGCATCCCGAACCCTGCTGCTCGCTGCGCAACGAGCGCCCCGACCCGACCGAGCCCGACGAGCCCGATCGTCTTGCCGGCGAGCTCCACGCCTTCCCACGTCGAGCGCTCCCACGATCCGGCCTTGAGCGCCGCGTTCGCCTGCGGGGTATTGCGAGCCTGGGCGAGCAGCAGCGCCATCGCCTGCTCGGCCGCGCTGATGATGTTGGACTGCGGAGCGTTCACGACCATCACGCCGCGCCGCGTCGCCGCATCGACGTCGACGTTGTCGAGCCCGATGCCGGCGCGCGCCACGACCTTCAGGTTGGCGGCGGCCGCGAGCACCTGCTCGGTGACCTGGGTGGCGCTGCGGATGATCAGGGCGTCGTAGGGCGCGATCTCCGCTGCGAGGTCACCGGCGGCGAGATCCGGGCGCTCGTCCAGCTGGAACTCGCTGCGCAACAGCTCGAGCGCGTGCGCGGAGAGCGGCTCAGTGACGAGGATCCTCACCGTGCGGCCCTCAGGAGGTACGCGATTCCATGAACACGGTCTCGGCGGCCGCCACCGCGGCCCCACGCTTCACCGGATGCCCGAGCGACTCGAGCGTCATCTCGAGCGCGGCGAGTCCCCTGATGATGTCGAGCTCGCTGAAGTACCCGAAGTGCCCGATGCGGAAGACCTTGCCCTTGAGGGGCCCCTGCCCGGGCGCGAGCACGCAGCCGTGCTCGGCGCGGATCGTGTCGCTGATCGTGTCGGCGTCGGCCGACTCCGGGGCGCGGATCGCCGTGACCGTCCAATTGTCGTCGAGGCCCTCGCCGAACAGGTCGAGACCGAGGGCCTTCGCGCCTTCCTTGACGGCGCGAGAGAGCATCCGGTGGCGGCGCATCGCGGCTTCCACACCGTCTTGGAAGTACAGCTCGAGCGCGGCCTGCAGCCCCTGCATCACGCTGATCGCCGGGGTCCAGGGGTTCTCCGGGTGGGGAAGGTCGGCGAAGCGCTTGTACGTGGCCCAGTCGAAGTAGAAGCGGGGGTTCGTGGCGGTGCGCGAGGCTTCCCAGGCCTGGTCGCTGATCGCGACGAACGCGATGCCGGGCGAGGCGCTGAGTGCCTTCTGCGAACCGCCCACCGCGACGTCGATCCCCCACGCGTCGAACTCGAACGGCACCGCCCCGAGCGACGAGACGACGTCGACGATCACGAGGGCGCCGGCGTCGTTGGCCACCCTCGCCAGCTGCTCGATCGGCTGGATCACCCCGGTCGACGTCTCGGACTGCGTGAGCAGCACGGCCTTGGCCGGGCGCTCGGCGAGCGCCGCGGCGACCTCGTCGGGCCGGATGCGCTCGCCCCACTCGTAGTCGACCGTGTGCACCGTGAGCCCGAAGGTCTCCGCGAGCGCCTTGAAGCGTTCCGCGAAGAATCCGGCAACCGGCACGAGCACCTCGTCTCCGGGCGAGAAGCAATTCGCGATCGCCGACTCGAGCGCCCCCGTGCCGCTCGAGGTCATGAGCAGCACGTCGGCCGACTCGGTGCGGTAGAGCTCTCGCAGGTGCGTGGTGACGCTCCGCATGATGTTCCCGAATCCCGGGCCGCGGTGGTAGACGAGCGGGCTGCCCTGAGCGAGCAGCACCTCGGGCGGGATGGGGGTCGGTCCGGGAGCCAGGATGATCTCGGGCCTGTTCACGCTGCGGTCAGCTCCTCGCGTTCGTCGGGCTCGAACGGGCAGCCTAACAGGGGGTGTCGCGGGACTCGATGCGCCGTCATGGTTGCGGCTGCCACACTAGTCGTTTGTAGACTAGTGGCCCCGATCCTAGAAGCGCAGAGACTTCCACACGTCGTCGCCTCGGTCGACGAGGGAGCCGGGGTCGAGATCGATCGGCAGCGGGCGCTCGCCAGGCTCGCGGCCGAGCACGCGGTCGAGCACCGTTCTCCTGCGGCGAGCACGGACCAGCGTCTTCACCGTTCTGTCTCGCCGCACCTCACGGATGCGGCGTTGCAGGGCGAGGTCTCAGACAGGATGACCGATCGCGAGGCCGCCGATGTGCATTGTGCTCAGGATCCTTCCGTTGGCGGGGGGACGAGCGTGCGGAGGTCGACGTCGGGGTCGGCGAGCGCGTCCGGATCGGGCGCGACCTGTGACGAGATGAGCCCGAACGAGCGGCGCACGTCGCGCTTGTGATCGAGGCTCACGCTCGAACGCACGAGGCCGCCGGCGTCGAGCAGGAAGGCGCAGAAGGAGCGCTCCTCGATCGAGCCGCGCACGACCATGCGATCCCAGGTTGCTGCGAACCCGGCCATCTGCACCTGGGAGTCGTACTGATCGGACCAGAACCAATGTGGGTCGTCGAAGACCTCCCCCGCGCCGAGCATGTTGCGCGCCGCGGTCTGGCCCATCTTGATCGCGTTGTCGAAGTGTTCGACCCGGATCGGCCCGAACACCGGATGCTCGTGGCGGGCGACGTCACCGGCCGCGAACACGCCGGGTATCGACGTCTCGAGCGACGGACCGACCGGGATGCCGCCTCCCTGATCCAAGCCGGTACCCGCCATGAGCTCCGTGCACGGCTCGGTGCCGACCCCGACGATCGCCACGTCGGCCTCGACGCGACGTCCGCCGCCGGTGACGACGGCTTCCAGCCGGCCGTCGCCCTCGAAGCTCGCCACCGCCTCGTTGAACATCATCGCCACCCCGTGGTCTCGATGGAGCCCTTCGAGCGCCCGGCCAACGTCGGGGCCGAGCACCCGGTACAAGGTGGTCTCGAACACCTCGACGACCGTGACCTCGTGGCCGAGCATGCGCATCGACGCGGCGACCTCGGCGCCGATGAACCCCATGCCCACGCAGACGACGCGCGCGCCGGCGGTTGCCACGCTCTTGATCCGCTCGGCGTCGCCGGCCGTGCGCAGGTCGAAGACGCCGGGAAGCGACGCGCCGGGAAC
>DASVGA010000106.1:0-2651 GCA_036379795.1 Actinomycetota bacterium
CCCGGCGGACATCGTCGGAACGGTGCGCGAGGCGTTCCATATCGCCTCGACGGGGCGGCCCGGACCGGTGCTGATCGACCTTCCGAAGGACGTGCTGATCGCGGAGACGACGTATCGGTGGCCCGAGAACGTCACGCTGCCCGGTTACAAGCCGACCACCAAGGGGCATCAGCGCCAGGTGGTCGAGGCCGTGAAGATGATCCTGAAGGCCAAGCGCCCGGTGCTCTACGTGGGCGGCGGCGTGATCAAGGCCAACGCCAGCGAGGAGCTGTTCGACCTTGCGACCACGGGGCAGCTGCCGGTCGTGACCACGCTCATGGCGCGTGGCGCGTTCCCTGACTCGCACGAGCTCTGCCTCGGCATGCCCGGCATGCACGGCAACTACACCGCGGTCACGTCGTTCCAGAAGGCCGACCTGCTGGTCGCGCTCGGCGCTCGCTTCGACGATCGCGTGACCGGCAAGCTCGCCGCCTTCGCGCCGCACGCCAAGGTGATCCACGTCGACATCGACCCGGCCGAGATCGGAAAGAACCGTGTGGCCGACGTGCCGATCGTGGGCGACTGCCGCGACGTGATCGGCAGGCTCGCGGCCGAGCTGCACACGCGCCAGGACGAGGCGGGCGGGCCACCCGACCGTTCCGCCTGGCTCGGGCAGCTGCGCGAGTGGCAACGGACGTATCCGTACCGCTACGACGGCGACGACGGAACGCTGAAGCCGCAGTACTGCGTGGAGCGGCTGCGCGCGTTCGCCGACGACGACACGATCTGCGTCTCGGGCGTCGGGCAGCACCAGATGTACGCGTCGCAGTTCTGGCGGTTCGAGCATCCTCGCAGGTGGATCAACTCCGGCGGTCTCGGCACGATGGGGTTCGCCGTACCGGCGGCGTTGGGGGCGAAGGTCGGCCAGCCCGACAAGCGGGTCGTGGCGATCGACGGCGACGGATGCTTCCAGATGACGGCGCAGGAGCTCGCGACGAGCTCGACCGAGAACATCCCGTTCGTCACGGCGATCCTGAACAACGGCTACCTCGGCATGGTGCGCCAGTGGCAGGAGCTGTTCTTCGACGAGCGGTACTCGGGCGTGTGGCTCGATCCGAACGTTCCCGACTACGTGAAGCTCGCCGAGGCCTACGGCGCGGTGGGTTTGCGCGTCGAATCGCCCGACGAGGTCGACAATGCGATCGAGAAGGCCTACTCGATCACCGACCGCTCGGTGGTGATCGACTTCCGGGTCGACCCGCGCGAGATGGTGTTCCCCATGGTTCCCTCGGGGGCCTCCAACGACGACATCATCGTCGGACCCGAGGCGATCCGGCCGACGACCGACCCGGGGGAGGCTCCGATCGCATGAACGGCGCCACGCTGCACACGATCTCGGTGCTCGTCGAGGACCGGCCCGGCGTACTCACCCGGGTCGCCGGCCTGTTCGCCGCTCGCGGCTACAACATCGACTCGCTCGCGGTCGGCCCGACCGAGGCGCCGGGCATCTCGCGCATGACGATCGTCGTCAACGTCGACGAGAGCCCGCTCGAGCAGGTCACGAAGCAGCTGAACAAGCTGATCAACGTGATCAAGATCCTCGAGCACGATCCTGGTACCGCGGTCGAGCGCGAGCTGATGCTCGTGAAGGTGCGGGCCGAGGGTGACGCCCGAGCCCGCATCATGGAGCTCGCCGACGTCTTCCGTGTCGGCATCGTCGACGTGACCGCGACGACGCTCACGGTCGAAGCGAGCGGCGGGCCCGAGAAGCTCGAGGCGCTCCGCGAGCTGCTCGGCGAGTTCGGCATCGTGGAACTCTCGCGCACGGGGCGCATCGCGCTCGCGCGCGGCGAGCGAGGCATCAGGGAGCGCACGCTCAAGCCCGCGAAGGCCGGGTAGTCCAAACCAGAGCTACCGAAGAGAGGCGGGCCGCTCGCCCGCCGCGAGGACCGCAGGGGGACGACGAGATGGCGACGATCTACTACGAGAAGGACACCGACCCAGGGGTGCTGTCGGACCAGAAGATCGCGGTGCTCGGGTTCGGATCGCAGGGGCACGCGCACGCGCAGAACATGCAGGACTCGGGCCTCGACGTGCGGGTGGGTCTTCGTGCCGGTTCTCCGAGCCGCGCGCAGGCCGAAAACGCAGGCCTGCGCGTGCTCGACGTCGCCGATGCGGTCGCCGAGGCCGACGTGGTGATGTGCCTGCTTCCCGACACGGCGCACGGCGCGGTCTACGCGACCGACATCGCGCCGAACCTGAAAGACGGCGACATGCTCATGTTCGCCCACGGGTTCTCGATCCACTTCGGCACCGTGACCCCGCCTGCGGGCGTCGACGTGACGATGATCGCGCCCAAGGGGCCCGGTCACCTGGTGCGGCGCACCTACGTCGAGGGCAACGGCACACCGGGCCTCGTCGCCGTGCACCAGGACGCGACCGGCAAGGCACTGGCGCGCGCGCTCGCGTACGGCGCCGCGATCGGCTGCGCGAAGCCCGGCATCATCGAGACCACGTTCACCGAAGAGACCGAGACCGATCTGTTCGGTGAGCAGACCGTGCTCTGCGGCGGCGTGAGCGAGCTGATCCGCAACGGTTTCGAGACCCTCGTGGACGCCGGCTACCAACCCGAGATCGCCTACTTCGAGTGCCTGCACGAGCTGAAGCTGATC
>DASVGA010000107.1:0-4010 GCA_036379795.1 Actinomycetota bacterium
GACTTCGTCCAGACAGCCGGCAGCCAGTCGGGGTCGGAGAACCACGCGAGGAGGGCGTCGGCCTCGGCGATCGACTCGCCGAGGACTTCGGCGGTGGGAGCGAACCGCAGCTCGACGACGTCGCTCGCGGCGTCGATGCCCGGCGGCGTCTCCTCGGCGTCGACGCCGACCACGACGACCACCGGGCGGCCCGTCACAGCGGCTTCCTGTTCGACAGGCCCGCTCGTTCCTCGTGGAACCAGGCGATGCGTTCCTCGCCGAGCTTCCAGCACAGGAACACCCGCTTGCCGTCGCGTTCTGCCGGGAAGTCGACGAGGCCCATCTCCGGGTCGCGGAGCAGGATGCCCTCCTCGGCGAGCAGGGTGAGATCTGCTCGCAGCGAACGCTGGGCATCGAACCAGTCGCTGCCCGCGACGCCTCCGCCGTCGGCCTGCACGGCGTCGGAGATGCGGGCGCTGGAGTCGATCAGCGCCCGCCTCGACCGGCGCAGCCTGGGGAGCAGCTCGCGGAGCATGGGCAACGTCGCCTCCGCGCGCTCGTGATCGAAGATGCGGTCGGTCATGCGGCATCCAGCAGGCCGAGCAGGTCGCGCAGGTCGGTGATACGGGCACCCGCATGGTCGGGGAAGCGTTCACGCCGGTCGATGAGCACCGGGAACATGCCGAGGGCTGCCGGAGGGTCCACGTCGAACTCCGGGTTGTCGCCGACGAAAGCCGTCGCATGGGCCGGTGTGCCGGCGCGCTCGAGGGCGAGGTGGTAGATGCGCGGATCGGGTTTCTCCATGCCCTCGAGACCGCTGATCACGCGGACCGGGAATCGGTCGCGGACGCCGAGCACACCCAGCAGATCGTCGAGCCACGCCTCGAAGTTCGAGACGATGCCGAGGGTCACGCCGGCGCCGGCGAGATCATCGAGCGCGGCGGCGACGTCGTCGAACAGGTCGTAGTTGGTGAGGTCGGTGAAGCCCGCGTAGAGCTGCTCGCGCAGTCCGTCCGCGGCCGGCAGGTCGAGCGCCGTCAGCATGAGCTCGTAGACCTCGAGCCAGAAGGCCCGCGAGGACTCCGGGGTGAGGGTCCACAATACGCCGGCACGAGATGCCACACTGAAGCGCCGGCGCACGGCGGTGCTCGCGGCCACGACCTGATCGGCATCCCGAGCGTAACCCGTCTCCCCCACGATGCTTGCGAACAGCTCGGGGAACGACGGCACCGGGTGCACGAGGGTCTCCCCCACGTCGAACATGACCGCTCGGAACCTCACCCCGGCGATGATAGGGCCCGCGCGCGCAGATCGGCCCAGAGCCGATCGACCTGGCGCTCGAGCGCGGGCTCGTCGCCGTCGTTGTCGAGCACCACATGGGCGTGGGCCGCCTTGTCCTCGAGCGGCATCTGGGCGGCCATGCGCGAACGCGCGTCTCGTTCTTCCATGCCGCGTGCCCCCAGCCGGGCGACGCGAGCTTCGTCGGAGGCCGTGACGACGATCACGACCGGGAACGACTCGTGCTCGCCCGTCTCGATCAGCAGGGGGGAGTCGACCACGACGACGTCGTCGGTGCCCTGGTGGGCTGCGGTGGACTCCGCGATCGCCAGGCGCACCGCAGGGTGCACGATGGCCTCGAGAGCGGCGCGCGCATCGGCGTCGGCGAAGACGATCTCGGCGAGCGCCGCTCGGTCGAGCGAACCGTCGGGACCGATCACCCGGTCACCGAACCGTCGCACGACGGCGTCGAAGCCGGGCGTGCCCGCCTCGACCGCGTCACGCGCGAGCTCGTCGGCGTCGATCACGACGGCCCCGCGGCTCGCCAGCATGCGGGCCACCGTGGTCTTGCCCGAACCGATGCCTCCGGTGAGCCCGACGAGGAGCACGCGAGAAGGGTGCCCGCACGGCTCCGGGGAGCCTAGTCGGAGCGGCCCTCGCGCCGCTTGAGGTCCTCGAGGATCGCCTCGAGCGAGACCTCCTCATCGGGCTGCTCGGGCTCGGCTTCGGGCTCGGCGACCGGCTCCTCGGCTTCGGCGACTGCCGGGTCGGGGGTCTCGGTGACGATGGCATCGTCGGCCGGTGCCGGCTCGGGCTCGGGGTCGGTGACGACCGCCTCCGATACCGCGGGCTCGAGCTCAGGTGCCGGTGCCGGTTGCGGCTCGGACTCGGGCTGCGCCGCGCTCGCGGTCTCGGGTTCGGCCGACTCCGCGGGAGCATCCACGTCGGTCTGCGCCTCGGCGACCGGGACCTCCGGCTGGGGCTCCGCCGGCTCCGCGACCGGAGATCCGGGCGCGGGCTCGGGCTCCGTCGCGCGCACCGCATCGGCCTGAGCGACCGCCGCGAGGATGTCGTCGGGGATCTGGATCGTCGAGACCATCTCGGGCGCGGCGTCGCGGCGTGCCTCGGGCTCGGCCTTGATCTCGGGCTCGCGCGGCGTGGGTGCGGAGACCTGGCGCATCGACAGGCTCACGCGCCGGCGCGACACGTCGACGTCGATGACCTTGACCTGCACCTCGTCGCCGACCGACAGCACCGATTCGGGCGTGTCGACGTGTTCGTGCGAGATCTCCGAGATGTGCACGAGGCCCTCGATGCCCTGCGCGACGCGCACGAACGCGCCGAAGGGCACGAGCTTGGTGACCTGCCCGGAGATGATCGCGCCGGCCTTCGACGTGCGCTCGAACTCCTTCCAGGGGTCTTCCTGGGTGGCTTTCAGCGACAAGGACACGCGTTCGCGCTCGAGGTCGACGTCGAGCACCTCGACCTCGACCTCCTGACCCACGGTGACGACCTCCTGCGGGTGGTCGACGTGCTTCCAGCTGAGCTCCGAGACGTGCACCAGACCGTCGACGCCGCCGAGATCGACGAACGCGCCGAAGTTCACGATCGAGCTGACCGTGCCCTTTCGACGCTCGCCCTTCGCCAGCCCGTCGAGGAACTTCTTGCGTCCCTCGCTCTGCGATTCCTCGAGGAAAGCCCGCCGGCTCAGCACCACGTTGTTGCGGTTGCGATCGAGCTCGATGATCTTGGCCTCGAGCTCGGTGCCGACGAACGGGGCGAGATCGCGAACGCGCCGAAGGTCGACGAGGGAAGCCGGCAGGAACCCGCGCAGGCCGATGTCGAGGATCAACCCGCCCTTGACGACCTCGATGACCGGTCCCTTGATCGTCTGGCCGGAGTTCATGACCTCTTCGATGCGCCCCCACGCGCGCTCGTACTGCGCGCGCTTCTTCGACAGGATCAGGCGCCCCTCTTTGTCTTCCTTCTGCAGGACTAGGGCCTCGATGTGGTCGCCGACCTTCACGACCTCGTTCGGGTCGACGTCGTGGCGGATCGAGAGCTCCTTACTCGGGATCACGCCCTCGCTCTTGTAGCCGATGTCGAGCAACACCTCGTCGCGGTCGATCTTGACAACGTCGCCCTCGACGATGTCACCGTCACCGAAGTCGTGGAAGCTCGCCTCGAGCGCCGAGATCAGCTCTTCGGGCGTGTAGTCCTTGCCGTCGGCGGGAGCGGGCGTGCTGAGGGCGGCGTTGACCGCCTGCCGAGGTGGGGCCGGCGGCGTCGGGGCAGCCTCGGCGGTTGCGTCAGCCTGGTCGTTCGAGTCAGCGGCTGTGCCCTCCTCGGTGGAGGCCTCAGGGGCCGCTTCGCTCTCGGTCGCCTCGGTGGCGACCGTCGTCTCGTCACTCATGTCGGTGGTCTCCTTCCGGCGCATGCGGTGCCATCACCCGGACGGGTTGGGAGTTGTCCGGGCACGGGCGGGCACCGCACGGCCAGCAGGGATGGTAGGTGGCCAGCGGAAACGCCGTCAAACGGATATGCCGCTACCGCAGATGGATCACGTTGCCGGTGACGAGGTCCGCCGCGTCCGACACCAGGAAGGCGATCACGGCGGCGACATCGTCCGCGCTCGCAACATGGAAGAGGTGAGGGTCCTCTTCGACCGCTCGGCGAACCTGCGGCGTGACCCATCCGGTATCGGTGACCGGCGGGTGCACGACGTTCGCCGTCACCCCGTGAGGACCCAGCTC
>DASVGA010000108.1:0-2258 GCA_036379795.1 Actinomycetota bacterium
TCCCAATGCAGCTGCTCGCTCCGCTCGAACGCGTCGAGCGGTTGATACACGCGGAGGAATGCGCTGGGCACCATCGGGTCAGCCGAGTCTACGAGCCGGGTCTCCCCTATGCTCTCGGCGTTCGATGGGGGGCACTCGAGGGGGTTCTGCGTGGCGTCCGAACCGGAGCATTGGCGCGGCACGGAACCGGTGCGGGTGCTCGCCCGCGACGGCACGGTGGTCGGTGACACCGATGTCGGACTCGGCCCCGACGAGCTCCGCGCGCTGCTGCGACACATGCTGCTGGCCCGCCGGCTCGACCGTGAGTGCATCGCCCTGCAGCGCCAAGGCGAGCTGACCGTCTATCCGGGGTTCGAAGGCCAGGAAGCCGCGCAGATCGGCAGCGCGATGGCGCTTGGACCCGACGACTTCGTCTTCCCCACGTTCCGGGAACTTGCCGCGGCGCTCGTGCGCGGCGTCGACCCGGTGCAGTACCTCTCCTATCACCGAGGAACCTGGCACGGCGGACCGTACGACTCCCACGCGACGCGCTTCGGCCCGATCTGCATCCCGGTCGCGACCCAGATCGCGCACGCCGTCGGCTACGCGATGGGCCTGGCGCTCGACGACACGCGAGCGTGCTCGATCGCCTACTTCGGCGACGGGAGCGCGAGCGAAGGCGACTTCCACGAGGCGGCGAACCTCGCGGGGGTCTTCAACGCCCCGGTCGTGCTGTTCTGTCAGAACAACGGCTGGGCGATCAGCGTGCCAACCACGTCGCAGACCGCCGGGGAGATCTTCAAGCGCGCCGAGGGGTACGGCTTCCCCGGCGTGAGGGTCGACGGCAACGACGTGCTCGCGGTTTATCGCGCGACCCGTGACGCGGTCGCGCGGGCCTACGCCGGCGACGGCCCGACCTTGATCGAGGCGCTGACCTATCGGATCGGCGCGCATTCCACCGCCGACGACCCCGCCCGCTACCGCTCCGACGACGCCGTCACGCGTGCCCAGGCGTTCGACCCGATCGCCCGATTCCGCACCTGGCTCACCGCCGAGGGTCACGTCGACGACGCGCTGCTCGAAGCGTGGCAGGCCGAGATCGACGACCAGGTGCTCGCGATCAGGGAGGCCGTGATCGCCCAGCCTCCGCCCCCCGTCGAGTCGATGTTCGACTTCGTCTACGCCGGCGCGCCCCCTTCGCTCGGCGCGCAGCGTCGTGAGGTGCTCGGTGCCTGAGATGACGATGGTGGCGGCGCTGAACGCGGCGCTCCGCGACGCGATGCGCGACGACGAGCGGGTACTGGTCTTCGGTCAGGACGTGGGGCGGTCCGGTGGCGTCTTCCGGGTAACCGAGGGACTGCAGCAAGCGTTCGGGGCCCGGCGCGTGTTCGACACGCCGATCAGCGAGTCAGGCGCCGTCGGCGCCGCGGTCGGGCTCGCGTTCGCGGGCTGGCGGAGCGTCGTGGAGATGCAGTTCGACGCCTTCTCGTATCCGGCACTCGAGCAGATCATCGACCACGTGGCCAAGATGCGAGGTCGCACCCGGGGGCGCGTCGAGATGCCGATCACGATCCGCATCCCCTCGTTCGGTGGCATCAAGGGCAAGGAACATCACGGCGAGAGCCCGGAGACCTACTACGTGCACACCGCGGGCCTCAAAGTCGTCTCACCCTCGAATCCCACCGACGCCTACGGCCTGCTGCGCCTCGCGATCGCCGACCCCGATCCTGTGATCGTGCTCGAGCCGAAAGCACGGTACTGGGCCAAGGCGGAGACGGAGCTCACGAGCGAAGGCATCGACATCGGGCGGGGCACGGTCGTGCGTGACGGCGATGCGGCGACCGTCTTCACGTACGGCGCGATGGTGGCGCGGAGCCTCGACGCGGCAGCCGCGCTCGACGGCGATGGGCTGTCGGCGCGCGTGGTCGACCTGCGCACGCTCTCGCCGCTCGACACCGACCTCATCGCGCGTTGCGTGCGCGAGACCGGCCGAGCCGTGGTCGTGCACGAGGCTCCGAAGACGCTCGGGCTTGGCGCCGAGGTCACCGCGCGCATCGTCGAGGAGGCATTCGACTTCCTCGAGGCGCCGGTGCGCCGGGTCACCGGCTACGACGTGCCCTACCCGCCCGCCGCGCTCGAACACCACTACCTGCCCAGCGTGCAACGCATCGCGGCGGCGGTGCGTGAGGTGGTGGCGTACTGATGGAGGCCTCGCCGCGGGTGTTCGCGATGCCGGATCTCGGCGAAGGCCTCGAGGAAGGCGAGATCGTCGAGTGGCT
>DASVGA010000109.1:0-2637 GCA_036379795.1 Actinomycetota bacterium
TGCGTCGCCAGCAGATCGACTGCAGCGTCCAAGGCCGTCGCGTCGACCGGCGTCGACGAGATCGCCGACTTCGTGCGCAGGTGCTCGACCGCCTCCCGGCTGGCCCCCAGGACGTCGGCGCGGCGCGTGCGCCATGCCTCGGCAAGCGCCTGCAGGATCTGGGTGAAGGCAGGCATCCCCTGCCGTGGCTCGGGCGGGAAGTACGTGCCGGCGAAGAACGGCTCGCCGGTGGGCGTGAGGAACGCCGACAGCGGCCAGCCGCCTTGTCCCGTCATCGCCTGCACGGCATCCATGTAGATGCCGTCGAGGTCGGGGCGTTCCTCACGGTCGACCTTGATCGAGACGAACCGCTCGTTCATGAGCGCGGCGGTCGCCTCGTCCTCGAAGGATTCCCGTTCCATCACGTGGCACCAGTGACAGGCGGCGTAGCCGATCGACAGGAAGATCGGCTTGTCCTCGTCGGCCGCCTTCGCGAGCGCTTCGGCGCCCCACGGGAACCAGTCCACCGGGTTGTGCGCGTGTTGTAGCAGGTACGGGCTGGCTTCGTCGGCGAGGCGGTTGGATCGCCGCTCTGCCGCGTCGCGCTGAGGTCGTGACCCGTCGTCGCTCATGCCACACAGTCTGCGCGGCTGCGCTGCGAGCGACATCGAGACCTGAGTGGCCCGGTTCAGGCGGCAGCGCACCGCTGCCGATGCTCTGCCCATGTCCGCTCGTATCCGTGTGCTCGTGGTCGAGACGGCACCGAGGCTCACGCGATCGCTCAAGGACGCCCTGCCCAAGGGAGGTCCCGTCGTCGTGACCGAGCCGGTGACCGATGCGATCGGCGCCGTCGACGCGCTCGGCCGGGGGCGTGCCGACCTCGTCGTCGTAGATCTCGATCGTGCCGACGGTCGCGGTGCCGAGATCATCGCCGCGATCGCCGGCGAGGGCGGGCGTGGACGCGTGCTGGCGGCGAGCGAGCGTGGCGGATCGTCGATCGCTGCAGACGCGTTGTTCGCCGGTGCCAGCGGCGTCGTGCCGGGCGTGCGCGACCCATCGCTCGTCGACGTCTTCCGGCGGGCGCTGGCGGGCGAGCTGGTGCTGCCCGCCGACGACCTGTCACGACTGGTCGACCACATCACCGGCGGGCCCGATCCGCAGGGCTCGGCAGCCAGAGGCATCGGCAGGCTCACCGCGCGCGAGCGCGAGACGCTCCGCATGCTCGCCGCCGGTGCCTCGACCGCCGACGTCGCCGAGGCGCTCGGCATCAGCCCGCTCACCGTGCAGAGCCACGTGAAGAACATCCTCGCGAAGCTCGGGGTGCACTCCAAGGTCGAGGCCGTGCGTCTCGCCTGGCGTCACGGCGTGGCCGCCACCCCGGTCCGAGGTTGAGGTGGCGCCCCCAGCGTCCGACGCCGCCACCGTCGTCATCGCGACCGGCCACGGGGTGGTGGGCGCGGTCGTGCGCCGCGCGTGCGACGCGGAGCCCGACGTTCAGGTCGTCGCCGAGGTCCGGGACGAGGCTGCGCTGCTCGACGCCTGCCGCACCCTCGATCCGACGGTGGTCGTGCTCGACGATCGGTTCACGGGCAGCGAGCGGAGCCTGACGACGATGCGTGCGCTGGCCCGTGAAAGGCTCGAGATCCCGGTCATCGTGCTGGCCGACGGCGACGACGGCCCATCGATCCTCGAGGCCCTGCGCCTCGGTGCTCGCGGCTACCTGCGGAAGTCGGACGGCCTGGCCGGCGTGGGTGCCGCCGTGCGGCTCGTGGCCGACGGAGGCCGAGCGATCGATCCCCGGCACGAGCAGAACGCCGTCATGGCGCTCGGACGCATCGCCCGCCATGCCCGCGAGGGGTCGGAGATGCGGGCCAGCCTGACCCCGCGGGAGATGGAGATCCTCGTCATGATCAGCCGGGGTGCCACGATGCGACAGGTCGGACGGGCGCTCGACATCTCGCCGCGCACGGTCGAGACCCACGTCGCCAAGCTCTACCGCAAGCTCGGCGTGCGGACGCGGGTGCAGGCGGTGTCGCACGCCGCCCAGCTGGGCCTCATCGATCCCTGAGGGGCTCACGTCGGTGGCCGTGGTTGCCGATAGCGACATGGGAGCGGAATCGAGCCGCTCCCACCACGATCTCCGGAGGCACGGTGAGCACGAAAGCCGCATCCACGTCATCACCACGGGCTCGGCGCAAGCTCGGCGTGATCCTGATCGACCCGCTGCCGGTCGTGCGAGCGGGCATGGCGATGCTGATCGACGATCGACCCGACATGGAGGTGATCGCCGACGCGGGCACCGCCGACGAGGCCCTCGAGATCGTGAGCCGCGTGCGCCGATCCCGGGTGGTCGTGCTCGTGGGGCTCGGCGTGGCAGGGGAGCACGATGCGTTCTGGCTGATCCGCGCGCTGCGCGAGGGCTTCCCGACGCACGCGATCCTCGGATGCGGAGCCAACGCCGATGCCACGACGATCTCGCGAGCGCTGTTCATGGGGGCCGACGGCTTCGTCGACAAGAACATCGATGCGGTGGAGTTCCTTCAGTCGCTCCGTCGCGGCGTCGACCGGGAGATGGTGCTCGCCGGTCCCGCTTCGGCGTCGGTGGGCCGGATCGCCGACGGCATCGAACGCCGCCGTGACTTCGACGTGCGGCTCACG
>DASVGA010000110.1:0-12238 GCA_036379795.1 Actinomycetota bacterium
TCGAGAACCAGTTCGGCGTGGGCGACGTCGTCGAGATGCAGACGACCGCGAACCCGGTGGCGGGACGGATCGAGGCGTTGACGCTGCGCGTGACCTCGCTCCGCGCCTTCGACGGCACGTTGCACATCGTGCCCAACGGCAACATCCAGGTCGTGAGCAACAAGTCCAAGGGCTGGGCGCGGGCGATCGTCGACGTGCGGGTGGGCTACGACCAGGACGTGAACGAGGTGCGCGAGGTGCTCGAGGATCTCTTCGACGAGTTGCGGCGCGACCGCACGATGCAGGATTGGGTCCGCGACGGTCCGAGCGTGCTCGGCATCGAGCGCATGGCCGACATCGCCCAAGAGGTGCGCATCACCGCCGAGACCCGGCCGTCGAAGCGCCTCGACGTCGAGCGCCTGCTGCGAGAGCGCATCCAGCGCCGGCTCTCCGAACGGGGCATCCGGGTGCCGGTGCCCACGACGAGCGCCGGTCCGGGCGACGGGGTGGGTCGGTAGGGCCACCGCGCGGCGGACCGTGAGGTCGCCCGGTACGCTTGAGGCATGCCCGGCTTTCCGTTCGACTCGGTCGACCAGCTGCAGGCTGCGCTCGGCGAGCATTCCTACCTCGCGGACCGGGGCCTCGCCACCGCGATCTACCTCTCGCTCTCGCTCGGCAAGCCGCTGCTGCTCGAGGGAGAGGCCGGTGTGGGCAAGACCGAGGTCGCGAAGACCCTCTCGACGCTGCTCGGCCGCGGCCTCATCCGCCTGCAGTGCTATGAAGGAATCGACGCGTCGCAAGCACTCTACGAATGGAACTACTCGCGCCAGCTGATCGCGGTGCGGGCGATGGATGCGGCCGACGCCGCGACGCACGTCGAGGATCTCTTCAGTGAGGACTTCCTCGTGGAACGGCCGTTGCTCGCAGCGATCCGAGCCGGTGACCGTGCGGTGCTGCTCGTCGACGAGCTCGACCGCGCCGACGACGAGTTCGAGGCGTTCCTGCTCGAGATCCTCAGCGAGTTCGCCGTGAGCGTGCCCGAGGTCGGCCGCGTCGCGGCCGAGACACCGCCGGCGGTCATCGTCACCTCGAATCGCACGCGCGAGCTGCACGACGCGCTGAAGCGGCGCTGCCTCTACCACTGGATCGACCATCCGCAGCTCGATCGCGAGGTCGCGATCGTGCGAGCGCGAGCGCCGCACGTGAGCGAGTCGCTCGCTCGCGACGTGGCGGAAGCAGTCGCGCGCTTGCGCGAGCTGGACCTCGCGAAGCTCCCCGGCGTGGCCGAGACGATCGACTGGGCCAACGCGCTCGCGTTCCTCGGCGCCGACGGCCTCGACGAGCCGCTCGCGGCCGACACGCTCGGCGCCGTGGTGAAAGACCACGAGGATCAGGAGCTCGTCGCGGCGCGGCTGGCGCAGGTCGTCGGCGGGGATGGGTGAGCGTCCTCGGTCTGCGGCGTCATCGGCCGGCGGGCCGCTGCCACCGCTGATCGCGTTCGGCCGCGCCCTGCGCGCGCGCGGGCTGCCGGTCGGCACGGGACGCATCCTCACGTTCGCGCGGGCGGTCAGCGCGCTCGGCCTGACCGATCGTGACTCGCTCTACTGGGCAGGCCGAACCAGCATGATCGCGCGCCGGGACGACCTCGAGGCCTACGACGATGCCTTCGACGACTGGTACCGGTCGCTGCGGTCCACCGAGGATCTCCGTGTCGAGCTGAACCTGCCGGCCGCCGAACCCGAGGACGACGCTGCCGGATGGGGCGAGCAGCCCGACGAGCTCGAGGTGCGGGTCGGTCAGACCGCCGCCGAGTGGCGCAACGCCGGCGACGACGAGGAGGTCGTACCCGACGAGGAGTCCTCGATCCGCATCGTGGCGAGCGCGGCGGAGGTGCTGCGGTCGAAGTCGTTCGGCGACCTCTCCGACGAAGAGCGAGCTCACGTGGCCGCGTTGATCCGATCGCTGCGGCTGAAGGTGCCGGTCGAGCGGACGCGGCGGACCCGTCCCGCTTCCAAGGGCGATCGGTTCGACCTGCGGCGCACGTTGAGACGGTCGCTCCGTACACAGGGAGAGCCGTTCGATCGAGCCTGGCGCGCGCGCACGGCCCGCCGCCGCCCACTCGTGCTGATCCTCGACATCAGCGGCTCGATGGCCCCTTACTCCCGTGCGTTGATGCAGTTCGCGTACGCGGCGATGGCCGCCGGGCGCCGCGTGGAGACGTTCGTGTTCGGCACCCGGCTCACGCGGGTCACCCGCACGCTCCGCACCAAGGACCCCGACCGAGCGCTGCGCGAGATCGGCCATCAGGTCGAGGACTGGGAAGGCGGCACCCGCATCGGTGAGTCGCTCAAGTCGCTGATCGACGGGTGGAGCCAGCGGGCGGCGCTCCGCGGTGCGGTCGTCGTGTTCTGCTCCGACGGGCTCGAGCGAGGCGATCCCGACCTGCTGAGCGCTCAGATGGCGCGCCTGCGCAGGCTCGCGCATCGCGTGATCTGGGTGAACCCTCTCAAGGGATCACCTCGGTACGAGCCGCTCGCCCGAGGCATGGCGGCGGCCCTTCCGAGCGTCGACGTCTTCCTGTCGGGCCACAACCTGGAGAGCCTCGAACACCTCGCTGCGGCGCTCGGCGGATAGGCTCGAGTCTCGGATGCGTGACGACGAAGAGATCATCGAGTCCTACGAGCGAGAGCTCGGTCCCGAGCCCGGGCCGGGGCGGCGGCGAGCCGGCAGGGGATTCTGGATCGTGCTCGTCACGATCGTGGCTGCGAGCGCGCTGCTCGTCGTGGAGATCTTCGCGAACCGTGGCGTCGCCGACACGATCGGACGGGCGCAGCACGACCTTCGCGTCGCCGAGGCCGCGGCACGCTCGCTCGGGTCGCGTGCGGGAAGCTTCGAGCAGGCCGGTGCACAGGCGCTCGACGAGGCCGGTCTCGACGGTGGTGCGCTCTCGGTCGTCGGACCCGATACGCCTTCGTCGGGACTCGGTGAGGTGAGCGTCTACGCCGACGACACGAGCTGGGCGGCCGCCGTGAGCGTGCGTCCGAACGCGTGCTTCTACCTGAAGCTCGTCGTGGGACGCCCCGACGCGCTCTACGGTTCGGGCACGGAGTGCACCGGTCGAGCCGCGCTCGACTCGCGCGATCCTCGGTGGTAGCCGGCGGGTTCGGCGTCACGCCGGTGGAGGGGGAGGGAGGCCGTCGCTCATCGTCGGCGGCGGAGCCGGAGCGGCGCCGGGAGGCGGCGACGGCAGCTCGGATCGGCCCGCGTCAGCATCTGCACGATCGATGGCCTTCGCCTGCTCGGTGCCGACGAGGATGACCACGGTCTTGGCCCACCGGTCGCCGAGGCGCTGCTTGCGGTCGGACCGGCTCACCGCGATCGCACCGACGAGGTATGGCACCACGTACGGGAACGCGTCGACCAGGCGGGCGATGTTGCGGATCGCAGCAGCGCCGAGTCCGATGCGCGATCCGTCCAGCCCACGGACGCGAACGCCGAGCACCACCTTGCCGATCGTGGCGCCGGCGATCCCTTCGAGCAACACGAAGTAGGCGATGCTGATGAGCGCCGGCAGGGCGAAGTCCATCCCCTGCCAGGAGATCGAGGTGACGCCGTTGCGAGACTGGGTGTCGGCGAACGGCACCCATGCGATCGCGGTGATCAGCGCGTCGATGAGCAAGGCGACGAACCGTCGTCCGGAGCCGATGTAGATCATCCGGTGGTCCTCCGACGCGGGGAGTCCATCTCCCCTTCGGCCGACCGTAGGGTCAGGCAGGCTGCGGCGTCAATCGCGGGCCGCGTCTGGCCGGTCAAGCATCGGTCATCATGGTCCGATATGTCTGCGATGCCCAGGACCCGGTCGCGCGCCCACGCAGCCGTCGCGGTGGCTTCCGTCTGGTTGACCGCCGCTGCGACGCTCGCGTCCGGCGGTCTGCCGGCTCATGCGAGACCGGCGGCTCGCACCTCCGTCATCGGCCCCGGACTCACGTACGAGCGCATCAAGGACCCTCAGGGCCCATGGGTGATCCACGTCGTGCGGCTCGATCCCGCCCAGGCCTCGACGCTCGACCTCGCCGCAGGCGGTCCAACGATGGGGGCCTTCTCGCGTCCGAGCGAGATCGGGAGAGCACGCCGGGCGCTCGTCGCGATCAACGGTGACTTCGGCCTGCTCTCCGGTCATCCGCTGCATCCGTTCGCCATGGACGGTTCGCTCATGGGTCGCGGCGCCCAACGCGGCGTGAGCTTCGCGCTCACGCACGACGAGGCCGCGAGCTACCTCGGTCCGGAGCCCCTCGCGATCGACGGCAAGGACGTCACCTCCGGGGCACTCTTCGAGCTGGCCGGGTGGAACTCCGGGAAGCCCGACCCAGGAGAGCTGGCTGCGTACACGCGCTACGGCGGGCGTGTCGAGCCGGTGCCCGGGTACGGGTGCGCCGCAAGGCTGCTTCCCGACGGCGAGATGCGTTGGAACGGCAGTGGCGACGGGATCTCCCGGCTCTACACGGTCGGTGCACGCCGGTGCGGAGAGGAGCCGTTGCCGGCGAAGCGCCGGAGCGTCGTGCTGGCGGCGCGACGCTGGGGAGTGGGCGCCACGACGCTCACGGAGATGAGCCGTGGCGACACGATCCGGCTCTCCTGGTCGTTCGGGTGGAGGCATGTGATGGACTCGATCGGCGGCATGCCCCAGGTCGTCGATGACGGAAGCAACGTCGGGGTCAGGTGCGCAGCTCGCTTCTGCCGACGTCATCCCCGCACCGGCGTCGGCGTGACGGCCGACGGCTCCGTGCTGCTCGTCGTCGTCGACGGACGTTCGGAACGATCGGTGGGCATGTCGCTCGTGGAGCTCGGACGCACCTTCGTCTCCCTCGGCGCCGTGGAGGCGCTCAACCTCGATGGCGGTGGCAGCTCCGCGATGTGGATCAAGGGAAGCGGCATCGTGAACCGTCCCTCCGACCCCGGAGGGGAACGGGCGGTGGTGAACGCGATGGTGGTGCTGCCGGGCGGCGACGCTGGCGAGGGCTCGCTGAGCCTGCGCCGCGCGCCGCGCGTCGCCGTGGCACACGGTCTCGGGGTCTCCGACTTCCCCAAGCTCGCGTCGTTCGACCCGGGTTCGACCGGAGGGCTCGCGGACGCCTGGATACGCGGGGCGCTCGGCATGTCGACGACGCCGCCGTCGTCGATCGTGCAGGCCGCGAGGTGGTTCAGGCTCCGCGGGTAGACCCACGGTCCCCGCCGGCTGACGCACCGGCTGACGCACCGGCCAGGACCGCCGCGTCGAGCAGTTCGACGGGGTGCACGACGCGTGCCGCGACGCCCAGCTCGGCGAGCCCGGCGCGCAGCTGCATCGTGCACCCGGGGTTGGCGCTCGCGATCACCGACGCTCCCGTGTCACGGACGGCCTCGGCTTTCTCGCGCTGCAGGCGATCGGCGAGCTCGGGTTCGGTCACGTTGTAGAGCCCGGCGGCGCCGCAACACCGGTCGCCGTTCGCGATCTCGACTACCTGCATGCCGGGGATCGCGGCGAGCAGGGCCCTCGGCTGCGCATGGATGCCTTGCGCACGCAGCGCGTGGCAGGCGTCGTGGTAAGCGACCTGCTCGATGCCGATCGGGCCGAGCGGCACGTCGCCGAACCCCTCCTCGAACAGGAACGCCATCACGTCGCGCACCGGCAGGGCCGTTCCCTCGACGAGCTCGGGGTACGAGCGCATGTGGGCGCCGCAGCCTGCCGTGTTCGCGACCACGTCGTCGGCGCCGGCGAAGGCGCGGGAGTTCAGACGGGCCAGCCGTCGCGCGACGTTGAGCCGTCCGTTGTGGGCCTGCAGGGCTCCGCAGCACCGCTGGGCGCGGGGAACCGTGACCCGCCAGCCGCATCGGGCGAGTACGCGGATCGTCGCCAGGTTCACCTCGTGGAACCAGCGGTCCTGCACGCAGCCCGAGAGCAGCGCCACCGTTCCGCGTGGTTCCACGCCGTGCGAAGGTTCGGTGACCCGCGGAAGCCGCGAGAACGGTGACGCGCGCCTCGGCACGATCGCGCGGACGCGCGTGGACATGAACGGGCGCGCGAGCGGTTGCAGCATCGCGGCCGCCCTGATCAGTGCCGGCCGGGGAAGCACGACGTCGAGGCCGAGCCAGCGGAGCAGGCGCGCACCCGCGCCGCGCCTCGGTTCGATCTCGGTGCGCGCGCGTTCCATCATGCGGCCGAACGGCACGTGCGACGGGCAGACGTCCTCGCACGCCCGGCAGACGAGGCAGAGATCCATGAACGTGGCGAACGTCTGGTCGACCTCGGCGATGCCGTCGGCGACCGCGCGCATCGCGGTGATGCGCCCGCGGGGCGATGCCGACTCCTCCCCGGTCAGCCGATACGTCGGACAATGCGGCAGGCAGAGCCCGCAGGCGACGCACGCGTCGAGGTCGGCATCGGCGGGATGATCGTCACCCAACCAGTTCGCCGAGACAACGCCCTCGCGCCCGACGAAGCGCGCCCCTTCGGGCAGCTCGGTACCGAGCACGTTGCTCGGTGTGGATGCGGCTTCGCCACCGGTCATGCCTGCATGGTCACACGTCGGAGCCAGCGTCGCGACTCAGCCGGGTGCTATTCCTACCGACTCCCTGACCTGGATGCCGACGCCGCGAACCGCGCCGGCGTCGTCCCGACGTGACGCTTGAAGTGGCGGGTCAGGTGCGCCTGATCATGGAACCCGACCGCGACCGCGACGGTCGCGACCGGCTCGCCATCGAGCAGTCGCTTCCTGGCGACCTCGATGCGGCGCGCGATGACATGCTGATGCGGCGCGATGCCGAACGCGCGCGTGAAGCTGCGCACGAGCCCGGTCGCCGATGTCCCGATGACGGTCGAGGCCTCTGCGAGGGTGAATGTCTCGAACATGTGGGTGTCCAGCAGATCCCGGAGTGCGCTTGCGGCGGCTCTCTCATCGATCGGTGCTGGATCGGTCGGCGCATCCCCCAAGTGCATCCGCAGGTTCTCGGCCACGATGCTCATCAGCGATTCCGCCTCGAGGGCGTCGCCATGCGTGCCGAGTGACCGATGCAGATGTCGGAGTGCGCGCAGGAGGGTTCGATCGTCGATGTCGGGCCGGTCGACGGCTCGACCGATCAGGTGAGTACCCAACACTCCGGTGTCGACGTAGAGCACCCGCTTGCGGAATCCCGCTTCTGACGCCGGCTTTCCGTCGTGCACGACGTGTGGGGGGAGCACCGTGACGAGAGCCCTTCCCACACCTCGGTGACGCATCTCGAGGTCATATCGGATGGCCCCGTCGTCGACCGTGAACACGGTCCAGGTCTCATGCGTGTGCTTCGGGTAGGTGTGGTGCACGAAGCGCGCGTGGAAGACCTCGGAGAGGCCGGGTACCGATGGCTTCCATGCCTTGACCCACTCGCCTTCCGGTCGAGATGGCACGTCAAGAACGTACAAGACGAGACGCGTGGATCCGTCGTTCGCTGCACTCGTGGGGGATCGGAGACGGCGTTGGAGCTAGGCGACGTGATCGCGGTCGCGACCTTCGTTGCGATCGGTTCCGGCTCGCCCGGGCCGAACAACACGCTCCTGCTTTCGTCGGGGATGAGCTTCGGATTCCGGCGAACGATGCCGCATGTCGTCGGCACCGCCATCGGGATCACGGCGCTGATCGGCCTCGCGGCCTTTGGTGCCGGCGCGATCGTGACAGCGCTGCCGCGGGTCCGGCTGGCGTTGCAGATCGCGGCATCCATCTACCTGCTCGTGCTTGCTGTTCGGCTCGCCCGAGGGTTCTCGGTTGATGGTTCGTCGGCACTCGAGCCGTTCACCATCATCCGCGCCATGACGTTCCAATCCATCAACCCGAAGGCGTGGTTCTTCGCGCTCGCGCTGGTCGGCGCTGCCTCCATGGGGGCAGGGCCACCGGCGATCGGCGAGGGTCTCGTCCTGCTGGCGATCGTCGCCGTGATCGTGACCGCAACCGCGGCAGGTTGGGCCTGGGGAGGTTCGGCCCTCCGCCGCGCCCTGCAGGGTGATCGCGCGCGACGCGTGGTGGGGGCGGCCCTCGGGATGGCGTTGGCTGGGTCCGTCGCGTTGCTCTGGCTCGAGTGACACGACGCGCCGTGTGTCGTCGCTGGCGCGATTGACCCGAGGTGCGGCTCCTGCCTACCGTGCCGGCATGACCGAGGGCGAGCGGCGTGATCGACGGTTCGGACGGCTCACCGACCGGGCCGAGGAAGGCCTGCTCACGTATGGCTCGTACCTCAAGATCCCCGAGCTGCTGTCGTTGCAGCAGCTCCGCAGCGACCCTCCCGTGCACGACGAGCTGCTCTTCATCGTCGTGCACCAGGCCTACGAGCTCTGGTTCAAGCAGCTCCTGTTCGAGATGGAAGCAGCGCGCGACGCGATGGCAGCCGATCGCACCGGTCGCGCGCAGCACCTGCTCACGCGTGTGCAGGCGATCGAGCGGGTGCTGATCGAGCACATCGAGGTGCTCGAGACGATGTCGCCGCAGGACTTCCTCGAATTCAGGGCCGTGCTGACGCCGGCGAGTGGCTTCCAGTCGGCGCAGTTCCGCGAGGTGGAGTTCCTCAGCGGCTTGAAGGACGAGCGGTTCGCCGACGACCTCGCCCCGGGATCGGCAGAACGCGATCGTCTCGAGCGCAGGCTGCGAGAGCCGACCGTCTGGGACGGGTTCGTCACGATGATGCAGACGCACGGGTTCCCGATGCCCGACGACGACGCCGAGGCTCGAGCGGCGTCGCTCGTCGCGATGGCGCGCGAGCACGGAGAGGTGTTCGCGGTGAGCGAGGGCCTGATGGACCACGACGAAGCCCTCGCGCGGTGGCGCTTCCTGCACGTGCTGATGGTGGAACGCGAGATCGGCGCGAAGCGCGGCACCGGCGGCTCGAGCGGCGTCGGCTACCTGCGCTCGACCCTCGACAAGCGCTGCTTCCCGGAGCTCTGGGGCCTGCGGAGCCGCTTATGAGCGTTCGCACATCGACGCCATCGGGGTTAAGGTCCAGCACCATCGCCGAAGGGAGTCGAGGTCATGCCGTTCTACCTGACACGGTTCAGCTACACGCCCGAGACGTGGGAACGGATGATCAAGAACCCTGAGGATAGGCGGGCTGCCGCGCAGCAGTACATCGAGTCGGTCGGCGGCACGCTGCACGGCTTCTGGTACGCGTTCGGAGACCACGACGCCTACAACCTGTGGGAGGCGCCCGACAACGTGTCGATGGCCGCCGTGGCGGTGGCGATCAGCGCCGGCGGAGCGCTCAGCTCGTTGCAGACCACCGCGCTACTCACGGTGGAAGAGACGCTGGAAGCGCTCGAGAAGGCGCGATCCGTCAAGTACACGCCACCCGGCAGCTAGCTTCGCCGCTCTGCGAACGCCTCTCGCGAGGGTGCAGCGAGGCCCTCACGGCAACCTGCCCCGTCGGACCCGTCACACCCGCTGAAGATGGGTGTCCTTGAAGGACGTGGGGTATTTGAGGCCGTATCCGATGAGGCGATCCATCCCGATGTGTGCGAACCAGATCAGCCCCACGGAGAGCGTGAGGGACGAGGATGTGATGACCCCGATCACCGTAACGATCGCGGGCCCGACGTAGGTATGAGCCAGGTCGTACGTCGCGGCGCCGAACCGAGGATTCGCCAGATAGCCGACGATGCCGAGATCGGGGACGAGCAGCAAGACCAGGAATAGCCACCAGCTATCGCCGTAGCGCTCATACGCGAACACGGTCAGCGCCAACAGCGTGGCGCCCTCGAACCGCAGTAACAACGCGGGCAGGCTCATCCTGATCCGACCTCCTCTGGTCGCGGCCCGGCCAGCATCGCAGGCTTCCTCGGGCCTGACCGACCCGCCGGGATAGGCTCCAGGCCATCATGGAGAAGACAAGGATCAAAGCGTCCGTGAAGGCCTCGTCGTTCACGGAGTCGGTGATCCGTGACATGACGCGTCTCGCGAACCAGCACGGCGCGATCAACCTGGGGCAAGGCTTCCCCGACTTCCCGGCGCCCGAGGAGCTGAAGGAAGCAGCAGCTCAAGCGATCGCAGACGATCACAACCAGTACCCGATCACGTGGGGCGTGCCGGCGTTCCGCGAGGCGATCGCGACCGCCTACGCGCGCGACTACGGCATGACCGTCGACCCCGAGACGGAGATCTGCGTCACCTGCGGATCGACCGAGGCGATGATCGCGTCGATGCTCGGCGTGCTCGACCCCGGCGACGAGGTCGTCGTCTTCGAGCCCTTCTACGAGAACTACGGGCCGGACTCGATCATCGCCGGGGCGGTGCCGAAGCTCGTGTCGCTCACACCTCCCGAGTGGAGGTTCGATGCCGACGAGCTGAGCGCGGCGTTCGGGCCGCGCACCCGGGCGGTCGTGATCAACTCGCCGAACAACCCCACCGGCAAGGTCTTCTCGCGTGAGGAGCTCACCGTGATCGCCGACCTCTGCGTCACCCACGACGCGATCGCGATCACCGACGAGATCTACGAGCACATCACCTACGACGGTGCGGTGCACGTGCCGATCGCGACGCTTCCCGGCATGCGAGAGCGCACGATCACGATCAGCGCCTTGTCGAAGACCTACTCGGTGACCGGGTGGCGGGTGGGGTGGGCGATCGCGTCACCGCCGCTGATGGCGGGCATCAGGCCGGTGCACGACTTCCTCACGGTCGCGGCCGCGGCGCCGCTGCAGGTCGCGGGCATCACCGCGCTCGCCCTGCCGGCGACGTACTACGAGCAGATGCGCGACGACTACGCCGAGCGGCGCGACGTGATGCTGCGGGTGCTCGCCGAGAGCGGGTTCGAGGTCGCGTCGCCGCCCACCGGCGCCTACTACGTCATGGCCGATTGTTCGCACCTGGGGATCGGTGACGACGTCGCGACCGCGCGCCATCTCGTCGAGGACGTCGGTGTGGCCGCGGTGCCGGGCTCGTCGTTCGTCGAGCACGCAGCAGACGGCGCACACCTGTTGCGGTTCGCCTTCTGCAAGCGTGTCGAGACGCTCGAGGCCGCAGGGGAGCGACTCCGAGCCGCGTTCCACTAGTCGAGTTCGGACTAGTAGCCCATGCGGGAGACGCTGTCGACCGCGATGCGCACGATCACGCGCTGCTGATCGGGCCGATGGTCGCCATAGACGTCGGCGCCGGTGTACTTCTTCGCCAGGAAGTCGATGTGCGCGTCGGCGCCCTCGTGCACGAAGTCGCCGACGTGCCCTCGCACCATGAGTTGGTGGTACGGATCGTCGGCGGCGAACATGCACAGGGCAACGCGCGGGTCGCGCCGCATGTTCTCGGTCTTCGTGCGGCCCTCGGCGGTGTTCACGAGGATCGTGTCTCCGTCGACATCGATCCACACGACCGACACCTGCGGCGCGCCGTCGGCCATCGAGGTGGCGAGGCTCGCGAAGTTCTTGCCCTGCAGGAGCGCTCGGTCTTCGTCGTTCAGCATCGTGTCCCTTCCTGTCGAGATCGGTCGCTCCCGTACCCAGCATGTCATCCACCGAGGGTCACCCGAGGATGCGCACCGCGCCGAAACCGGCATCGAGACCGTGTCCGGCGCCGAAGCGCTCGGGGGAGAAGGCCTGGAGCCCCGGGTCGAGCAGGTTCCCCATCACGAGGTCGGCCACGTGGGCCCCGAGCGCCGGCGCGAGCTTGAATCCGTGCCCGCTGGTGCCGGCGTCGACGAAGATGCCCGGCGCGATCTGCCCGATCACCGGCTGCCAGTCGGGGCTGACGTCGTAGAGACTCGCCCATCCACCTTGCACCTCGGCTAGCTCGAGTGCCGGAACCCTCGCGACCAAGAGCCTCGCGAGCTCCTCCACCTCGTCGGGAGCGATCGTGGCCGCGAAGTCGTCGGGATCGACCTGGACCGCCGGGGTGAGCGATCCCAGCAGGAAGAGGTCATCGCCTTCGGGACGGAGGTAGAAGCCACCAGGCACGTCGCCGAACCCCGGCACGGGCTCGGCCGGTCCCCATCGGAAGGTGGCCACGGCGTGGCGCTCCACCGTGAGCGGCAGATCGACGCCGACGCCGAGAGCCAAAGGGCGGGTCCACGGTCCCGCGGCCAGTAGGACCCGATCGCAGAGGATCCGATCACCGTGGCCCGTTACGAGGGTGCCGCCACCGGCGAGGCCGCGATCGATCGTGGTCACGTCGGTGTGCAGCCGTACGTCGGCGCCGTGCCCAACCGCCGCCTGGATCAGGCCATCGGTCGTGGCGTGCGGGTCTGCGTATCCCGCGTGGCGCTCGAACGCGCC
>DASVGA010000111.1:0-4152 GCA_036379795.1 Actinomycetota bacterium
CCTGATCGGGCCCCCCGATCAGCCGCAGGAGGGCGGCTCGATCGATGACCCAGTTGATGGCCTTGCGCACATGGATGTCGTCCATAGGCGGCTGGAAGACATTCAGGCCGGTGTAGGTGATGCCGTCGCTCGGGTACACCTTGATACGTTCCTCGAGCGTGGGGTCGGCGTGATAGGTCTGCAGCGTCGTCGCCGTGCCGAGACACGTCATGCAGATGTCGATGACGTTCTTCTCGACCTTGTCGAGCAGGTCCTGTACCTCGCCGCCGACCTGGATCTCCACGCCGTCGAGGTAAGCCGGACGGAGGTCGTCGGTCGCCTGATCCCACGAAGGGTTGCGCTCAAGCACGTACGACTTGCCGATGTCCATGCCGGATGGAGGCGTCTTGCCGTTCAGGTCGAGACCCGCCATGCCCGCCCACTGGTAGGGGCCTGACGAAACCAGGAACTGCCCGATGTCCTTGGGGTGCGCCTCGGCGAGCTCGGCCGGGATCGGCGCCATCGCAGGCATCGCCACCAGGTAGGGGAAGGCACCGATCGGCTCTTCCAGTGTGATCTCGAGGGTCTTGTCGTCCACGGCCTTGATGCCGCTGACTTCATCGAGCTTGTCATCGTCGTAGGCCTCTGCGAAGCCCTCGACGACGCCGTGGTAGTAGAACCAGTACCCGCCCGACGATGCCTCGGGGTCGGCGATCCGGTTCATGGCCGTCACGAAGTCCTCTGCCACGATCTCACGATTGAGCGGATCGCCGAACATGACCCCGTCCTTGATCGTGAACGTATAGGTCAGTCCGTCGTCGGAGACCGTCGGCTGATCGGTGGCGAGGTCCGGCAGTGTCTCGTTGCCGCCCTCGTCACCTGGGGTGCCGCTGTACGAGAGCAGGGTGCGCGCGAGGCAGCACCGCAGGAACTCCCATGACAGGGAGTAGTACTCGGCCGTGGGGTTCATGCCGTAGAAGAAGTCGGAACCTCCGTCGAAGCCGACCTTCAGCACACCACCGGCGACCGGCTCGGCCGCGGGGCCACTGGTGCCGCTCGTGCCCGGGTCATCACCGCCACATGCCACCGCGATGATCGAGAACATGACGACCACCGCGCCGTACCGAATCGTCCTACTCATACGTCCCCTCTTTCATCTGCTCCGGAGTGATCCGTCGGACCGCTCACGCCAGTTCGCTTCATCTCTTGCACACATGTACGACCGTCAGGCGGTCTTGGGATCGAACGCGTCGCGAAGACCGTCACCCACCAGGTTGAACGCGAGCGTCGTGGCGAACAAGAACATTCCCGGGAACACCATCATCCACCAGGCCACACGGTAGTACGACGTCGCCTCGTTGAGCGCCGCCCCCCACGAAGGGATCGAGGGAGGCACCCCGATCCCCAGGAACGACAGCGCCGCCTCGATCAGGATGTTGGTCGGGATGATGAGCGTCGTATACACGATGATCGGCGCCAGCACGTTCGGCAGGATCTCCCTGAACATGATGCGCCGGTTCGAGGCTCCGAGCGACCTCGCTGCCTCGACGAACTCCTTCTCGCGGAGCGAGAGCACCTGACCTCTGATGATGCGAGCGATGTACGGCCAGCCGAACACGCCGATCACGAATGCGACGAGGCCGCGGCCCGGTTGCAGCAGACCGCCGAGACACTCCTCTCCCGGCCGTTGCGCCCCGCACGCTCCAACGATGCCGAGCATCAACAGCAGGGTCGGCAGCGCGAAGAAGATGTCGGTGAGGCCGGAGATGAACGAATCGACCTTGCCGCGGTAGAAGCCGGCCATGATGCCGAGGGTGACCCCCAGGACAAGCTCGATCGCCGTCGCGGACAGCGCCACGATCAGCGACGTCTGCGCTCCGTAGAGCACCCGTACGAAGAGGTCGCGCGCCGTGCCGTCGGCGCCGAAGAGGAACACTCCCGCCTCGTTGCTGAGGGTCGGACCGAGCGGCACGCCGCCGGGGGTGGTCATCTCGAACACGAACTGCTTGTTGACCGGATGACCGACGAGTTTCGCGAACAATGGCGCAGCCAGGGCGATGGCGACGATGATGATGAGGATGAAGACGCCTGCGAGCGCCAGCTTGTCCTTGCGGAACCGTCGCCAGAAGATCTGACCGGGGGACCTACCGACGATCTCGGACTCAACCGGCGCCAGTTCGTGGGCCTGGTGCTGAACCGTCTCCGGTTCGAGATGGGTCTGCGCCACGCCCCCGCCTCTCTATCGTTCGCCGCTCGTACCGC
Organism: Actinomycetota bacterium; assembly: GCA_036379795.1. GTDB lineage: Bacteria > Actinomycetota > UBA4738 > UBA4738 > HRBIN12 > JAOUEA01. The sequence continues at coordinate 2,242 of DASVGA010000111.1, forward strand.
TCGGAACGCCACTCTTGAACGCCCGCAGGAGTATACGACGGAGGCCGCTCAGGGGTTTCGCCTTCAGCCTTCCATCATCGGAGCGAGGCGGCCAAGGATCTGAGGGCCGAGCAGGTGCCCCAGGGACCCATGCGCGCAGGTAGCCTCGTCGTAGCGATCGGTGCCGTCGGCGGCGATCGGGCCGCCGCTCGCGAGGAGCGGAACGGGATCCGCCGTATGCGCCTTGCGCACGCACGAGGTGGCGTGGTCGGCAGTGACCGCCACGATCGTGCGGTCGTCGAGGCGAGGGAGCACCTCGCCGAAGAACGCCCGATCGATCGCGGTGATGACGTCACGCTTGTCCTCTGCCCGGCCGTCGTGCGCGGGCACGTCCGGTCCCTTGATGTGCACGTAGAGGGCCTGGAACTCGCCGAGGGCGTCTGCGGCGAGGTGCGCCCACTCGGCGTACCGCTCCTCGGCCTCGGGACCGGAGCCGGACGCCTCGAGGCGAGGAGCGTCGACTGGCCGCATGCCGAGGGCGATCGCGATGCCGCGCTCGACGGGCATCTCGACGAAGCATCCCCACCGCATGCCGAACCGCCCCTCGATCGGCTCGAGCGTCGGGAGTCGGTCGCCCGCATCACGCGTGAGGATCAGGTTGCCGGGCATCTTCCCCTGCTCGCGTCGGCGGGCGTTCACCTCGCTCGCGTCGAGGATGCTCGCCGATCCTCTGACGAACTCGTTGGTGAGCTCGGCGGCACGCTCGGCAGCAGGCGTCGACTCGAGCGCCTCGGCGCTGACCACCACTGGCTCGAACGTCTCCAGGGCGACCCCGAGACTTCCCTGTCGCGCGTAGGCGGGGTCGGTGTTCGTGACCTCGGCCGACAGCGCGGCGCCGTCGTCGGTGCGGATCACGAGCGCGCCCCGATGCTCGATCGTCGCTCGAAGATCGAAGGATGCGCCGGTCAACGCGAGCGCTCGGTTGACCTCATCGGCGAGGGCATGCGCCTCCTCACTCGAGAGGTCCCGTCCGACCCGTCGATCGAGGATCGAGGGCCAGTCGGCGGTCGCGAAGTTGACCCGGTAGGCGAGGTCGCCGTCGCGCAGATCCATGCCGATGCCCAGCGCCTCGAGCACGCCACGGCCCGGATGCTCCTCGGTCGGGTCGTACCCCAGGATGCCGAACACCCCGATGTCGGACTCCGGTGCGATGCCGGGACCGACGGTCACCACGTCGCCCGTCGCACCGCGCGATGCGAGCGCATCGAGGTTCGGCGTGTCGGCGGCCTCGAGCGGGGTCCGAAGATCCAGCTCGGGGATCGGGTCGTCGCCGAGCCCGTCGAGACAGACGTAGAGGAGGGTGGTCACCGGTACCTCACGATGAGGGCGAGATCCTCGGGGTCGAGGCTCGCTCCTCCGACCAGCGCTCCGTCGATCTCCGGGTGGGCCATGAACTCCCGGATGTTGCCGGGCTTCACGCTTCCCCCGTACTGGACCCGGACCGAACCGGCGACCCCGTCGTCGAAGCGCTCGGCCAGCGTGGCACGGATCGCCTCGATCACCCTACCTGCGTCGGCCGGCTCGGCGTTGCGGCCCGTGCCGATCGCCCAGATCGGCTCGTACGCGACCACGATCGAGGCGGCGTGCTCGGCGCTCACCCCGTCGAGCCCACGCCTGATCTGCTGGGCGACCTTGCTCTCGGCCCCACCCGCATCGTGCTCATCGAGCGACTCCCCGACGCAGAGGATGGGCATCATGCCGTTCGCGATCACGGCCCGCACCTTCTTGTTGACCACGAGGTCGTCCTCCCCGTAGAGCTGGCGGCGCTCGGAGTGGCCCACGATCACGTAGGACACCCGTAACGCCGCGAGCATGCCGGGTGATACCTCGCCGGTGAACGCGCCGGCTTCCTCGAACGAGACGTTCTGTGCT
>DASVGA010000112.1:0-3273 GCA_036379795.1 Actinomycetota bacterium
GTGTGGATGATCGCCGACGGCGACGTGGGCATGGCGGTGTTCCTGGGTTACGTGGCGATGATCATGATCGCGGCTGGACGTGGCATGGAGCAGCGCATCGCTCTGCGCGACCAACTCGTGCAGGGAACGGTGGCCGACGCGATGCGCCCGCCGCCGCCCACGGTGCCGATCGACATCTCCTTGGTGCAGGCGCTCGACGGGTACCTGCGCGGCGCGGACGGGCAGGCGTTCCCCGTGGTCGACGCCGGGCGCGTGGTGGGCACCGTGTCGCTCGACAGCGCCCGCAAGGTGGGCGGACGCGATCCGACGCGCCCGGTGCGAGACGGGGTGCGTCCGCTGGCGCAAACCCCGGTGGTCGCGCCCGACGAGACCCTCGACGACGCGCTCGAGTGGCTCGCGGGTCGCGACGGCCTCGTGATCCGCGACGGCGCACTGGTGGGAGCCCTCAGCCCAGCCGATGTGGAACGCTGGTACCGGCGGACGATCGAGGGCCGGCCCGAAGGGGTCGCTCCCGACGTGGTCGTGCCGGCCCGCCCCGACCTGTAGGCCAGGGGTCGAGCGTGGCTGTCGGCATGCGGCGGTAGCATCCGCGATGTGACACCCCCCTTCTCCCCCGACGAGCGTCAGGCGCTCGTGCTCGGCCACGCCTCGGGCACCCTGCTGGTGACCGGGGCGGCCGGCACGGGCAAGACGGCCGTGCTGCGTGAGCGCTTCGCCCGCCTCGTCGAGGCCGGCGCCGACCCGGATCGGGTCGCGCTCGTGGTGGGCTCGGCTGCCGCGCGCGACGCGGCACGAACGGCCCTGCTGCAACGGCTCCCGGCGTCGCTCTCCGACCTGCACGTCGTGACGATGCACGGGCTCGCGAATCGCATCCTCAAGCGGCGCGCCGACGACGCCAGCGAGGCCGAGCCTCCGCAGCTGCTCTCGGCGACCGAGCAGTTCGCCAAGGTGCAGGAGCTGTTGGCCGCCGCCGATCCGGCCGATTGGTCCGCCTACGGGTCGCTGCTCGGGGTGCGCAGCTTCGTCGACGAAGTGCGCCAGTTCGTCTCGCGGGCGCAGGAGGCGATGCTCACCCCGGAACAGATCGAGCGCGCCGCCGATCGGCGCGGGCTCGCCGGGTGGCGCGACCTGGCGCGCTTCCTCCGGGAGTACCAGGACACGCTCGACGCGCAGAACGTGGCCGATTTCGCCTCGTTGCTGCAGCGTGCCGCGACGCTCGCGCCCCGGGGCGACGCGCCGTTCGACCACGTGCTCGTCGACGACTACCACGACACGACGATGGCGGCCGAGGCCATGCTCCAGGGTCTCGGCGCCGCCGACCTGGTCGTGGCCGCGAACCCGCACGCGCACGTCTTCTCCTTCCAAGGAACGAGCCGGGTGCCGCTCGATCGGTTCGGCGAGGCGTTCGAGGGCCACCAGCACGTCGAGCTCGCCACGAACCACCGCGCGCCGGAGCCGGCCGTCGTCGAGGCGTGGGTCGCGCCGCACGCGAGCGAGGAACACGCGGCGGTCGCACGCGAGCTGCGGCGACTGCATGTGGAGCACGGCGTCGGGTGGAACGACATGGCCGTGATCGTGCGACGCCAGGGCACGCACCTGGGCGGTCTGCTGCGCGCGCTCGACGACGCCCGCATCCCGCGGGCCATGCCCGAGCGCGGCCTCTCGCTCACGGCCGAGCCCGCGACCCGGCCGTACGTGCTCGCGCTGCGCTGGATCGTGGCCGACGAGACCGCGCGAGAGGTGCTCGTGGAGCAGCTGCTCGTCTCCGACGTGGTCGGTCTGTCCCCCGCCGCCGCCCGCGGTCTGCTGCGCGCCGCGCGCGCCCGCACGGGCTCGATCGCGAACGCGCTCGACGTGACCGAGGGCCTGACCGTGGCCGAGGCTGAGGCGGTCGTTGCCGCTCGCGATGCGCTCTCGCGCGCCGCGCTGTTCGCGGGCATGAACGTGCAGGATGCGTTCCGCCATCTGTGGGAGGACCTTCCGTGCTCGAGACGGCTGGTCGACCGGGCAGGCGACAGCCCCGAGGCGCGCCGCGAGCTCGACACGGTCGTGACCTTCGCCAACGTCGTGGCCGAGACCGACGAGGCGAGCGCCGACGCTGGCGTCGAGGCGTTCCTCGAGTCGCTCGACGCCGGCGAGCACGGCCCCGGGTACTCGGCGTGGGAACGCTCGCGCGTCGACGCCGTGCAGGTGCTCACGGCGCACGGCACCGTCGGTCGTGAGTTCGACACGGTCGTCGTCACCGGCGTGGCCGAGGGGAGCTTCCCGAGCCTCACGCGGCCCGAGCCGATGTTCGACCTCGCGGTGCTCGAGGGGCCGGTGACGAACGCCGATCGCAACCGGATCCGCATCGACGACGAACGGCGTCTGTTCGACATGGTGCTCGCGCGGGCGACACGCCGGGTCGTGCTGACGTGCGCCGACACGCATCCGCATGCCCATGGCGACGCCGACGACGGCTCGACCCGGTCACGGTTCGTCGATGCTTCCACGTGGAAGCCCACACCGTCGGGGCCATTCGACGACCCGGTCTCGACGCGCGAGGCTCATGCGGCATGGCGGTCGCAGCTCGCCGACGCCTCGATCCCCGCCTGGCAGCGGGTGGCCGCTCTCGACGGGCTGGTCGCCCTCGGCGCCGACGCGCGGCGGTGGTGGTTCCAGCGTGACTGGACCGACACCGGTCGTCCGTTGCACGAGCAGATCCGGGTGTCGTACTCGCGGCTGTCCAACCTCGAAGCGTGCGAGCTCATGCACGTGCTCGGCGACGAGCTCGGCCTCGGCAAGCCCGGCGGCTACCACGCCTGGGTCGGCAAGACGGTGCACACGATCCTGGAGCAGATCGAGAAGGGCGAGATCGCCAAGGAGCCGCCCGTGGCGGTCGCCGAGCTCAAGGCCCGATGGCGCCCGCAGGAGTTCCCGTCGATGGCCGTCTCGACGGCGTTCTTCAAGCTCGCGCACGACCACATGCTGCGCAACTGGTTCGATCACTACGCCGATCGCCCTGCAGCCGGCATCGAGCGCTTCTTCGAGTTCGAGCTCGAGGGCGCCACGGTCATCGGCTACATCGACCGAATCGGCCCCGCCGTGCAGGACGGCTACGTGATCACCGACTTCAAGACCGGCAAGAGCGACAGCGCCGGCCCGCCCCGCGACAGCCTGCAGCTCGGCATCTACTACCTCGCCGTGCAGGAATCACCCGACCTCGCGGAGTTCCAGCCGGTGAAGACGGTCGAGCTCGCCTTCCTGCGAGGCAACTGGAAGAGCCCCGACATC
>DASVGA010000113.1:0-2394 GCA_036379795.1 Actinomycetota bacterium
CGTGACGAGCACACGTTGGTCGGCCTCGGCGCGACGACGGATCTCTTCGATCAGATCGTCCACCTGCCCTCTCGTGGGCCTGATCTGCACCTCGGGGTCGATCAAGCCGGTCGGCCGCACGATCTGCTCCACGACCTTCGACGACCTGCGGAGCTCGTAGGAGCTGGGCGTCGCCGACATGTAGACCGTCTGGTGCACGCGCTCGGTGAATTCCTCGAACTTGAGCGGGCGGTTGTCGATGGCGCTCGGCAGCCGGAAGCCGTGCTCGACCAGCGTCGACTTGCGTGAGAGATCGCCCTCGTACATGCCACCGAGCTGCGGCACGGTCACGTGCGACTCGTCGATCACGACGAGGTAGTCGTCGGGGAAGTAGTCGAGCAGCGTGTACGGGGCGGTGCCCGCGCTGCGCCCATCGATGTGACGGGAGTAGTTCTCGATGCCGCTGCAGAACCCGACCTCGCGCATCATCTCGAGGTCGTACGCGGTGCGCATGCGCAGCCGCTCGGCCTCGAGCAGCTTGCCCTGGCCCTCGAGCTCGGCGAGACGCTCGTGCAGCTCCTGCTCGATCGTGACGAGCGCGCGCTTCATGCGTTCCTCGCCGGCGACGTAGTGCGAGGCCGGGAAGACGGTGAGGTCGACGATCGCGTCGTCGACGAGCTCGCCCGTGACCGGGTCGAACTTGGAGATCTTCTCGATCGTGTCGCCCCACCACTCGATGCGGTAGCCGGTCTGGTCGTACGGAGGGAAGACTTCGAGCGTGTCGCCCTGCACCCGGAAGGTGCCGCGGGCACGGCTCATGTTGTTGCGCGAGTACTGGATGTCGACGAGGCGCTGCATCGCGAACTCGAGCGGGATCTCGGTTCCCTTGTACGGCCTGAGGATCTGCCCCTCGTACTCCTCGGGCGAGCCCAGGCCGTAGATGCACGAGACGCTCGCCACGATGAGCACGTCACGCCGGCCGAGCAGCGCCGCCGTCGCCGAGTGGCGCAGGCGCTCGATCTCGTCGTTGACCGAGCTGTCCTTCTCGATGTAGGTGTCGGTCGACGGGATGTAGGCCTCGGGCTGGTAGTAGTCGTAGTAGCTCACGAAGTACTCGACGGCGTTGTCGGGGAAGACCTCACGGAACTCGTTGGCGAGCTGGGCGGCGAGCGACTTGTTGGGCGCGATCACGAGCGTCGGGCGCTGCACCCGCTCGACCACGTGCGCGATCGTGAACGTCTTGCCGGTGCCGGTGGCACCCAGCAGCGTGACGTGCTCGTCGCCGCTCTGCACCGCTGCCGTGAGCTGCTCGATGGCTTCAGGCTGATCGCCGGCCGGGCGGAACTCTGAGCGGATGCGGAACGGGGGCACACCAGGAGTCTAGGACCTCGGCCCGACACGTCGGCTCCCGGCGCCGGGGAAGCTCTCGAACGAGCCTCCGTAGACTCGGAGCGTGCGGATCTGTCCGAGCTGCGGGACCCGGAACGAGGCGCAGGCGAGGTTCTGCATCGCATGCGGCACGCCGCTGGACCCTGCCGGCGAGGAGCGCCGGCTCGTCACGGCGCTGTTCACCGACGTCGCCGATGTGCAGCGCCGGTTCGAACCCGGGGCCGATCCGGAGGTGTTCACGTCGGTGCTTCGACCGTTCCACGAGCTCATGCGCCGTCACATCGAAGGCTTCGGCGGCACCGTAGAGAAGATCGTCGGCAACGTGGTGTTCGGGGTGTTCGGCGTGCCGGTGACCCACGAGGACGATGCGGAACGAGCCGTGCGAGCGGCGCTCCGCATCAGGGACGAGGTGCAGCTTCGCCGCCGCGACGATCCCTCGTCGCTCGCCGTGCGGATCGGCATCGCGACCGGCGAGGTGGTGGTCTCGCTCGGCCTCGGCCCACGCATCGGTGAGCACGTGACGGGCGACGTGGTGAACACGGCCTCGCGGCTGCAGACCACCGCCCCTCCCGACGGCATCGTCGTCGCCGCCTCGACCTACCTCGCCACCCAGTTCGACTTCCGTTGGCAGGAGCTCCGACCCGTCACGGTGAAAGGCAAGGCAGATCCGATCCCGATCTGGGCGCCGATCGAGACGCGTGGACGGATCGCCCTGGAGCCGCCCGACCCCATGGGCGCCCCCTTCGTGGGGCGGCGGTCGGCGCTGCGCACCGTGCGCACCGAGTTCCTCTCGTCGATGCGCGACCTGCGGCCCCGGCTCGTGACGATCGTGGGTGATGCGGGTCTCGGAAAGAGCCGCCTGATCGCCGAGCTCTCGGTCGTGACCGACGAGCTGCCCGAGCTGGTGCGATGGCGCATCGGGCGTCCGCTCCCCTACGGCGACACGACGGCGTTCGCGCCGTTCGCCGACATCGTGAAGGCGGAGGCGAGCATCCTCGACTCCGACACGCCCGAGACGGTCGGGTC
>DASVGA010000114.1:0-3196 GCA_036379795.1 Actinomycetota bacterium
TTGTGGATCGAGCGGACGCCGCCGGAGTTCACCTTCAACGTCAAGGCGTATTCGCTGCTGACGAACCACCCCACGCGCACCGAGTCGCTCTACAAGGATCTGGCCGCAGAGCTGCCGGCGGAGCTGCTCGCCAAACGCCGCATCTACCGCGACAAGCTTCCCGACGAGACGGTCGAGGAAGTATGGCAGCGCTTCCGAGACGCCCTGATGCCCCTGCATTCGGCGGGAAAGCTCGGCGCGGTCCTGTTCCAGTTCCCGCAGTGGTTCGTGATCTCGAAGAAGAACAAGGCCTACATCGAGGAGTGTGCGGAGCGGCTTCCCGACTTCCGCATCGCGGTCGAGTTCAGGCACAAGAGCTGGATGGAAGAGCGCAACGTCGAGGAGACGCTCGGCTTCCTGTCGGAACGGAAGCTGCCCTACGTCTGCGTCGACATGCCGCAGGGGTTCGACTCGAGCCTTCCGCCGATCGCGGCGGCGACCGCCGACGATCTCGCGATGGTGCGCTTCCACGGCCGTGATCCGAAGGCGTGGCAGAGCAAGTCCGAGACGGCGAGCGAACGATTCCGCTACGACTACTCGGGCGATGAGCTCGCGGAGTGGGTGCCGAAGCTGGAACAGCTAGCCGGACAGGCCCGCGAGACGCACGTGCTCATGAACAACTGCTACCGGGACTTCGCGGTCAGGAACGCGCGCGAGCTCGGGGACATGCTCGACCTCGACCTGCCGGGCTGACAGGTCAGAGCAGGGTGAGCTCGTTCGCCGGTCGTCCCTTCAGCTTCGTCGAGGGCAGGTCGACGATCGGCGGCGGATAGCCCGTCGCGGCGAGCAGGTCCTCGTCCCACCACGGTGCGAAGATCCTCGGCGCCGGCACGTCGGCGAGCTCGTCGACGTACCGGCGCACGTACGCGCCGTCTGGGTCGAAGCGCTCGGCCTGCCTCACGGGGTTGAACGAGCGCGACCGTCTCGGATCGGTGCCTGTGCCCGCGACCCACTGCCACCCGCCGGAGTTGTTCGAGGGGTCGCCGTCGACGAGCCACCGGAAGAAGTGCGCCGCGCCCTGCCGCCAATCGATGCCGAGCCTGCGGGTGAGGAAGGAGGCCGTCACCATGCGCGCTCGGTTGTGCATGAACCCTTCGCGCCGGAGTTGCCGCATGCCCGCGTCGACCAGCGGGATGCCCGTGCGGCCGAGCTTCCAGGCTTCCAGGGCGTCGTCGGCACGCTCGGGCAGAGGCGGCACGTCGTCGGGAGGGGTCCGGAAGTCGCGCCGCACGAGCGATGGGTCGTGCGCCAAGAGCTGCCGGTAGAAGTCACGCCAGGCGACCTGGCGCACGAGCTCCCCGGCGCCGGCGGCTCCGGCTCGAACGACGACCTCGTTCGCGCTCACGCACCCGAACCGCAAGTAGGCGGAGAGGCGCGACGTGGCGTCGGCGGCCAGGTCGTTGCGCAGATCCGCGTACCGCTCGACGTCTCGAGCGAGGAAGGACTCGAGCCGGCTGCGCGCCGCGGTCTCGCCTCCAGGTGGCAACTCGGGCGAGTCGGGTCGCACGCCCGACGCATCGGGTCTGGGTCCGGGATCGATCGCCGTGTCGGGCCTCAGCCGCCCGGGCGATGCGAGCACGGCCCGGCGAGGCGCCTGCGACCACGCGCGGTGGTACGGGGTGAAGACCGCGTACACGTGCTTGCCCGGCGGAGCAACCTCACCGGGGTCGACGACGGCGTTGCCGGGGTGCACGTGGAACCCGACGCCGTGCGCCGCGAGCGCTTCACGCAACGTGGCTTCGCGGCGCTGGGCCGTCTCGCCCACATCGGAGGAGATGTGCACGTCGCTGACGTTCGCCTCGGCCACGACGTCGAGCGTGCGCGCGACCACGTCGCCTTCGCGCACGACGAGGGGCGAGCCGAGCCGGCCGAGCGACGCGTCGAGATCGCCCAGGCTTTCCAGCAGGAAGCGGGTCCGATTCGGACTCCGCCGGGTCAGGGCCGGGTCGAGCACGAACAGCGGCACACAGGCGTCACCCGTGCGGGCCGCGGCATCCAGGGCAGGATGATCCCGCACCCGCAGATCCCGGGTGAACAGCACGAGGGAACTCACGCTTCCACGCTACGCAGCTGCGAGGCCCGTCGAGGGGGGCGAACCGATGCATCGTCGCTCTCCCGAAGCCCCTGCGTCATCGCGGAGCCGGGGTACGCTCCTGTGCATGGGCGGCACCGGCAAGCGATGGAAGGTGCTCACGGTGCGGGGCATCCCGCTCTACCTGAGCACTTCGTGGTTCGTGATCGCCGGGTTCTACGTCTTCATCGGTTACGAAACCAACCGGGAGAGCGTGGCTCCGTCGGAAGCCTTCATGATCGCGGTGCTCGCCGCGGGGCTCTTCTTCGGGAGCGTGTTGCTTCACGAAGTGGCCCACGCGGTCATGGCGCGGGCGCTCGACCTTCCGGTGTCGGGCATCACCCTGGTGATCTTCGGCGGGGCGACCGAGACGAAGGCGAGCGCTAAGGGCCCGCTCGGCGAGTTCCTGGTGGCGTTCGTCGGGCCGGCCACGACGCTCGCGCTCGCCGGCCTGTTCTGGGTGGGCGAGATGGCGACGAGCGGTCTGGTGGCCGAGACGATGGGCAGCCTGGCCCGCCTCAGCCTCGTGTTCGCCGGCTTCAATGCCCTGCCGGGGTTCCCGCTCGACGGCGGACGCGTGCTGCTGGCGATCGCGTGGGGCATCACGGGAAGCCGCAGGACGGCGTTGCGGGTCGCGGGCTACGGCGGCATGGTCGTCGGTGGCCTCATGGGAGCGGGCACGCTCTGGCTGCTGATGCAACGGGAGTCGTTGATGGCGATCTTCCTCGGGTACGTGGCCTTCATGCTGATCAGCACCGGACGGGCGATGGAGCAGCGGATCGAGCTCCGCGACCAGCTGATCAAGGGAACCGTCGCCGACGCGATGCGGGAACCGCCCCCGGTCGTGCCCGTCGAGATCTCGCTCGCGCAGGCGCTCGACGACTACCTGCGGGGCGCCGACGGTCAGGCGTTCCCGGTGATCGACTCCGGGCGGGTGATCGGAACGATCTCGCTCGAGAGCGCACGGCGCGTGGGCGCGCGCGATCCGATGCGCCCGGTACGCGATGGCGTGCGTCCGCTCGCTCAGACGGCGGTGATCGCTCCCGACGAGACCCTCGACGATGCGCTCGAGTGGCTCGCGGGTCG
>DASVGA010000115.1:0-4517 GCA_036379795.1 Actinomycetota bacterium
CGCTCGGCGACGACAGCGACACTACTAGAAGGGCAGTCCGCCCGTTCAGTAGGGCTGATCGTCTCTCGGGATGACGTGGGGCAGCACGCTCACTGGCTAGCCAGTGCGGGCACGGGTGTGTAGTGTGCTTGAACGGTGGACGGGGGAACCTCAACGGTCGCGGTGATCGGAGTCGGTCGCATGGGAGGGGCCATGGCGACCACCATCGCCCGTGCCGGCTTCGACGTGACCGTGTGGAATCGCGACCCGGCGAAGGCCGAGCGTCTCGGCTCGGCGCTGGGCGCACCCCTGGCGAGCTCGCCCGCGGAGGCCGCGTCGTCGGTCGACATCGTGCTCACGAGCCTCGCCGACGATGTCGCGGTTGAGGCCGTCTACCTCGGACCGGAGGGCATCGCCAAGGGCATCGGACCAGGAAGCGTCGCCGTCGACACGAGCACGGTCGACCCCCGCACGGTCGAGGTCGTGGGCGCCGCGGTCGATGCCACCGGGGCCGGCTTCCTCGATGGCCCGGTATCGGGGAGCGTGAGCACCGTCGAAGCAGGTGCCCTCACGATCATGGTGGGAGGCGACCCCGGACTCCTCGAGACGGTGAGGCCCGTGCTCGACGCGCTCGCGGCTCGCGTCATCCACATGGGCGATCGCGGCTCGGGCTCGTCGATGAAGCTCGCGGTCAACGACCTCGTGCACGGACTCAACGTCGCGCTCTCGGAGGCCATCGTGCTCGCCGAACGCGCGGGCATCGTTCGTTCCACGGCGTACGAGGTCTTCGTCGGTGGCGCAGGGGGCGCGCCGTACGTGCAGTACAAGCGCGAGGCCTTCGAGCACCCGGAGACCGCGTCGGTCGCGTTCAGCCTCGACCTCGTGGCCAAGGACTACGAACTGATCATCGGCCTCGGCGAGCGGGTGGGCGCCCCCATGCACCAGGCGGAGACGGCGCTCGACATCGTTCGCCGCGCGATCGCCGACGGGTACGGCGACCGGGACCTCAGTGCGATCGCTGAGTTCCTTCGGGGGCACGGGACGCGATGACCCACATCGCCAAGCTGCGAGCCGACCTGGAGTTGCGAACGCCCGCCGAGTTCGAAGGGCGAAGCGCCGGGTACACCGGTGATCCGGTGGTCGATGAAGCAGCCGGGTCGGTGCAGATGGGGTTCCGCGTCGCGCGCATCGAGGCGGGTGGCCACGTCGACGCGCACGTGCATTCCTTCGAAGAATCGGTCTACGTCGTCGAGGGATCGCTGAAGATCGACACTCCCGACGGGAGCCATGAGCTCCGCACGGGCGATTACGGGCTCCTGCCCGTCGGCGTGACCCATGCCTTGCGCAACACGTCGGACGAGATCGTCGAGGTCGCCGAGATGAAGGCCCCCCTTCCTCGGGAACGGTTCGGGTTCGACACCCGTTTCACACCGCCCTTCGAGCCGGGCCAGGCGCGAACGATCGACGTGCGGGATCCGCGCAACCGAGCCTTCGGCCACATCGACGCCTCCTCGATGGACCCGGCCATGCAGACGCAGGACCGTCTTGCCGTGAGCGCGAGCATGCGAAGCGCCCTGCTCGTCTACAGCGGCATCAGCGTGAAGATGATGGTCGACTCCGATCTCGGCGCAGACCTGTCCACGATGTTCATGGTCCAGTACGAGCCGGGCGGATTCGCCGGCGCCCACGATCACCCACTCGAGGAGGCTTACCTGATCCTCGACGGCGAGGTCGAGGGCATCTTCGACGGCAGCAGCTATCGACTGGGGCCCGGCGACCTCGCATGGGCCGGCGTCGGATGCGTGCACGAATTCCGCAACGTCGGCCATGGGCGGGTGCGCTGGCTCGAGACGCAGGCTCCGCAGCCACCCCGGCGTCACTCGTACCGGTTCGCGCGCGACTGGACCTACCTCGACGACGCACTCACCGCCGATCAGCAGGCGCCGACGCCAGGGCAAAGGAGCACGTGATGGACGAGTTCCCCGTAGCGACCAGTCCCGCACCCGGCGTCATGGGGGTGGATTGGGAGAACCGTGTCGACTTCGAGCGGCTGCGGCAACACCGCCTCGCACGGGTCCGCCAGATGCTCGAGGAGTTCGATCTCGGGGCCGTGCTGCTGTTCGAGACGTCGAACATCCGCTACGCCACCGCGACCCAGATCGGCTACTGGGCGTTCAACAAGGGCGAGCGCTGGGCGCTCGTCACCCGCAACGGTCGCCCTCGAATCTGGGACTTCGGGTCGGCGGCCAAGGCCCATCGCCTGCAGCTTCCGCACATGTACGACACCGAGAACTCGATCGGGGGGAACACGGGGTTGCAGGGCGCGATCGGCCCGGAGACGGGACTGCACGCGCGGGCCGTGCGCGAGATCAAGGCCGCGCTCGCCGACGACGGAGTCGCCGACGAACGGCTCGGCGTCGACCTCGCGGAGACCGCGGTGTTCCTCGCGCTGCAGGAGGCGGGTGTCGCGCCCGTCGACGGCCAGCAGGCGATGATGCGCGCCCGCGAGATCAAGAGCCCCGACGAGATCGTGCTGCTCACACAGGCGTGCGCCATGGTCGACGGCGTATACCAAGACATCTTCGAGATGCTGAAGCCGGGGGTCCGCGAGTCCGACGTCGTCGGCATGGCCCACGCCCGTCTGTTCGGCATGGGCTCGGAGTTCGTGGAAGCGATCAACTCGATCGCCGGGGAACGCTGCAGCCCGCACCCCCACGTCTTCAGCGATCGACTCATCCGGCCCGGCGATCAGGCCTACTTCGACATCATCCACGTGTTCAACGGCTACCGCACGTGCTACTACCGCACCTTCGTGGTCGGGCGCGCGACCCAGGCCCAGCGCGACGCGTTCCGGCAGTCACGCGAGTGGATGGATGCGGCGATCGACCTGGTGAAGCCGGGAGCGACCACCGACCAGATCGCCGCGGTGTGGCCTCGCGCCGAGGAGTTCGGGTTCGCGGACGAGATGGACGCGTTCGGCCTGCAGTTCGGGCACGGCGTGGGCGTCGGTCTGCACGAGCGCCCGATCATCAGCCGGCTGAACTCGATCGAGACGCCGGTGGAGATCCAGGAAGGCATGGTGTTCGCGCTCGAGACCTACGCCCCCGCGGCCGACGGGCGTTCCGCCGCCCGCATCGAGGAAGAGCTCGTGGTCACGGCCGACGGGTGCAAGGTCATCACCCTGTTCCCCTGTGAGGACCTGATGGTCGCCAATGAGTACTGACGACCGATACGACTACGCGCTGCGCGAGCCGCGGCTTCCCGAGGCTGTCGATGCATCGCTCGCCGACGCGCCGATCGGTCTCGAGGCGCGGCTCGACATGTATCGCACGCTCCAGCACCTGCGGCACTTCGGCAAGCGCGCGCACGATCTCTTCCTGCAGAACCTGGTGAAGGGCACCACGCACCTGTCGCTCGGCATGGAAGCGGTCGCCACGGGGTTCGGCGCGGCGCTCCGCCCGGGCGACTACACGTTCGCGTCGTACCGCGGCCACGCACACTCGCTCGCACGCGGCATGGACGCCGGCGCCGCCATGGCCGAACTGCTCGGTCGGGAGAACGGCATCCTCGGCGGCAAGGGCGGTTCGATGCACCTCACCGACGTCTCGAAGGGCATGATGGGCTCCTACGCGATCATCGGGGCGCATCTGTGCACCGCGAACGGCGCGGCCTGGTCCGCGCAGATGCGTGGCACCGACCAGGTCGCGGTCGCGTTCTTCGGCGACGGCACCACGAACATCGGGGCGTTCCACGAAGCGCTCAACCTGGCCGTCGTCTGGAAACTGCCCGTCGTGTTCGTCTGCGAGAACAACCTGTACATGGAGTACACGCCGATCGATGTGGTCACCGCGGTCGAACACCCGGCGGCGGGCAGGGCCTCGGCGTACGGGCTCGACGCGATCGTGGTCGACGGCAACGACCCCGACGCGGTCTACCTCGCCGCCGAAGCGGCGGTGGGCAAGGCCCGCGCCGGCGACGGGCCGTCGTTGATCGAGGCGATCACCTACCGGTCGGGCGGCCACTCGCGCGCCGATCCGGGCAAGTACCGGCCGGCGGCGGAGGTCGAGGCCTGGGCCGAGCGCGACCCCATCCCCCACTACCGGGCGCGCCTGATCTCGCTCGGCGTGACGGAGGACCAGCTGGACCTGATCGATGACGAGGTCGCCGAGGGCATCGACTCGGCGACCCACTTCGCCATGGGCGGCGAGGAGCCGGGTGAGGCGGCGCTGCTCACGGAGGTCTTCGCCGACGGAGGGTCGCGATGGCGGAACTGACCTATCGCGAGGCGGTCGCCCGCGGCATCGCGCAGGAGATGCGGCGCGATCCGGCCCTCGTCATGCTCGGCGAGGACGTCGCCGCGGCCGGAGGGGTATTCAAGACCACCGTCGGCCT
The DNA here is from genome assembly GCA_036379795.1 of Actinomycetota bacterium. Lineage (GTDB taxonomy): Bacteria > Actinomycetota > UBA4738 > UBA4738 > HRBIN12 > JAOUEA01. The sequence goes on from DASVGA010000115.1 coordinate 4,372, forward strand.
GCTGGACGAGTTCGGTCCCGATCGCGTGCGCGACACCCCGATCTCCGAGCAGGCGATCCTCGGCGCGGCGATGGGCGCTGCGATGACGGGACTGCGGCCGATCGCCGAGATCATGTTTTCGGATTTTCTGGCCGTGTGCTGGGATC
>DASVGA010000116.1:0-4536 GCA_036379795.1 Actinomycetota bacterium
GAGCCGGCCGAGACCCCCGCAGTGGCGTCGGATCCGGCAGCGCTGCCCGACGAGGGGAAGGCGTCGTGGATCGTGCCGGCGGCCCTCATCCTCAGCTCTGCGGCAGGGATCGTCGCGGTGCGGTTCGGTCGGCGATCTCGGAACGCGCGATCGGCCCACGGAGGCTCGTAGCCGGGGCGTCTCAGACGGGGGAGGGAGCAGCGCCGGCGCGATCGTTCGCGAGCTCGCCCCCGGCGGGTGCAGCGGGCGCCGCCGGTTCGATCCAGTGCGCGTCCGGAAGTCCTGAGGCCACCTGATCGCGCCACCACCGTTGCCCGGTCTCCGGCAGCGTGTAGATCGGGTCGAAGTACACGTACTCACGGGAGAGCGCCTCGGGGTCGTCGAACTCGATGCCGGTGCGGTAGTTCTTCGTCCAGTACGAGATGCCCTTGTCGCGGTCGTAGCGCTTCAGCATGTGCACCCAGCGCTTGCCCACGAACGGCACGTCACAGATCACCCGCGGGGTCGCGAAGCCCGGCATGAAGCCGAGCAGCTGGTACTGCAGCTCCTGCGCCTCCGCCACCGACGTGCGCCAGTGTTCGGCGTTCGGGATCATGTCGCACATGTAGAAGTAGTAGGGCATGATCTTCGCGTGATCGAGGAGCATGAAGCAGAGCTCCAGCAGATCGCCCGGCGAGGTGTTGACCCCCCGTAGCAGCACGCCTTGGTTGCGCACGTCGCGGAAGCCCGCGTCGAGCACCATGCGCGCAGCGTCGCCCACCAGCGGGGTCACCTGCTGCGCGCAGTTGACGTGGGTGTGCAGGGCGATGTCGACCCCTCGTTCCGCTGCGCGAGCGCCCATGCGCCCGAAAGCCGCCTTCACGTCATCCTGCAGGAAGTGCTGCGGGATGCCCATGAGGCCCTTGGTCGCGAGCCGGATGTCGCGGATGTTCTCGATGTCGAGCATCTTCATCACGAAGTCCTCGAGCCGCTTCGCGGGCACGTTCGCCATGTCGCCACCGCTCACCACCACGTCGCGAACCTGCGGAGTGGTGCGCAGGTACTCGAGCATCAGGTCCCAACGCTCGTTCTGCTTGACCTCGAACTTGTACTTCAGCACCTGCAGGGTGTCGTTGCCGACCAGATCCATGCGCGTGCAGTGGCCGCAGTATTGCGGGCAGGTCGGGATCAGCTCGGCGAGCACCTTCGTCGGGTAGCGATGGGTGAGGCCCTCGACGGCCCACATGTCGGCCTCGTGCAGCGAGTCGCGTGAGGCCATCGGATGCGAGGCCCACTCGGACTCTCGGTCGCTCAGCGCGGGCGCCATGTACCGACGCACGCGGTCGCTCCGCAGGTCCTCGACCTCCATCGTGTTGATCATCTGCGGCGGGATCAGCATCGACATCGTCGCCCGCTCTTCCTGGTCGCGGCGGATGTCGTCGAGCAGCTCGTCGCTCAGGTGCTCGCCGAGAGCGAGCTTGAACTCCTTGAGGTTCTTGACGGAATGCGCGCGTTGCCATTGCGCCGAATGCCACTGTTCGCGGGTGACGTCGCGATACGCGGGAAGGCGCGTCCAGTCGGGTTCCGCGTACTCACGCTGGAGGGGGTAGCGGAAGGGTTGATCCTCCGCGGCGTGCGCGATCGTCTCGCGGTGAGCCGGGCGGAGGTCGGATCGGCGAACAGGTTCGTCGGCAGTGGCGTCCATCGTCACCTCGGTCGCTCGGCCGGATCGGAGGCTCTACCGGCGTTCATCCGTCAGGAAGCGATGATAACCGAAGAACCTGCGGGTCAAACGGTCAGGAACCGAAGGATATCCGCGCCCCGGAACGTGTCTGAATCTCTCTAGATAGGGGGGGCCGACGGGGAGCTATCGGCGTCGCCCGCCGCCTCGACCCTCGTCGCGGCGAGGGCGCCGCTCGACTCGGACCTCCGGTGATTCCTTGGGAAGCCTGGCCTTCATCGGTGCGTGCCCCGTGCGCTCGAAGGTGACCATCACGTGATCGGTTCGCCGCTGCCGTTCGAGTTCGCGCCATCCGTTGGCCAGCAGATGCTTCTGGCGGTCGGCAGCCGTCTTCCTGAGCTTGTCGGAGCCAGGCACCTTCACGTAGAGGCGCTCATGCAGGATCTCGCGGTAATCAGCCATGTCGGCACAGGGTAGCAGGCGTAAAGCAGCCCCCGGCCTGCGTCGATAGGCGTAGGGACATGCGAGATCCCGCGGCTCGAGGTGAGGCCGTGCTGGGCGCTGTTGCGCTCTCGTCGGAGCGGTTGCTTCGAGGGGAGGGTGACACCGTGAGCAGGGTGCAGGAGGTGCTGGCGCACCTGGGCGCTGCCGCGGGCGCCGACCGCGCCTACCTCTTCCAGAACGTGCGAGACCCCCAGGGTCGCCTGTGGATGGACCTGAAGTCCGAGTGGGATGCACCCGGCATCCGTCAGATCTTCGACGATCCCGCCGACCACCTCCATCCGTATGCACCCGCGTTCGCGCGGCTGATCGAGCTGTTCTGGCGTGGAGAGGTGCTCGCCCAACTCGTGCGTGATGCACCCGAGCAGGAGCGTGCCGTGCTCGGCTCGGAAGGTGTGCTCTCGATGCTCGCGGTCCCGGTGTTCGTGCGGGACGAATGGTGGGGCTACGTCGGATTCGATGACTGCACCGACGAGCGGGTCTGGAGCGATGTCGAGGTCGATGCCCTGCGAGCGGTCGCCGGGCACATCGGCGCCATGGTGGGAGACCAACTCGCCGAGCGCAGGCGAGCGCTCGACGACGACCGGTACCGATCGATGGTCGAGCACGGTCCGGCGGTCAGCTACATCGACGCCACCGACGAGACCGCCTCGACGATCTACATCAGCCCGCAGGTGGAGCAGCTCACGGGGTACACCCCGGCCGAGTGGATCGACGACGGTGACTTATGGCCGGTCGTGCTGCATCCGGACGATCGCGCTCGAGCCCTGGCCGAGAACGAGCGGCACAACGAGACCGGCGAGCCCTTCTCCTTGGAGTACCGCATGGTCCACAAGGACGGCCACATCGTGTGGGTCCACGACGAGGCGACGATGGTGCGGGACGAGACCGGCGAGGGCTGCTACTCGCACGGCGTGATGATGGACATCTCCGAGCGCAAGACGGCCGAGGAGAACGTCGCGTTCCTCGCCTATCACGACGAGCTCACCGGGCTGCCGAGCAGGGCGATGTTCGACGAGCTCCTCGAGCTCTCGATCGCTCGCGCGCGTCGCCACGACGGGGCGGTGGCCATGATCGTGGTCGATGTGGACGATCTCCGGCTCGTCAACGACTCGCTCGGGCGGGCGGCAGGCGACGAGATCCTCAAGGCGGTTGCCGACCGGTTGCGGGAAGCCTCGCGCGAGACGGATCTGGTCGCCAGGCGGGGAGGCGACCAGTTCCTGTTGTTGATCGCCGACCGGCACCGGCCCACCGGTGGGGAGAGGGAGACCGCGGTCGTCCGGGCCGAAGCGGCGGCGCAGCGCGTCACCGATGCCATGCTCGCCCCGATCCACACGGGCGGCACGGAGGTCTACGTCTCGGTAAGCATGGGCATCAGCATCTTCCCGCAGGACGCTGATGACGCGAACGGGCTGCAACGCAACGCCGACGCGGCGATGCACGACTCGAAGAAGGCGGGGCCGGCCGGCTACGTCGTCTCCGCGCGTGGCGCGCTCGACTCCAGCGCGAAGCTACAGTTCATCACCCGCCTGCGTAAGGCCGTCGACAGCCAGCGATGGACCTTGCACTACCAGCCCGTCGTGGAGCTCGGCACCGGGCGCATGATGGGCGTCGAGGCGTTGATCCGCTGGATCGAGCCCGACGGAACCATCGTGCTACCCGGTGAGTTCATCCCGCTCGCCGAGGAGCTGGGGTTGATCGAGCTCATCGGCGACTGGGTCGTGCGTGAGCTCGTCTACCAGGCGCAGGCATGGCGCGAGCTCGACATCGGGCTCGAGATCGGCTTCAACCTGTCGCCGCGGCAGTTCTGGCAGCCAGATCTCGCGGAACGGATCCTGCACCGGATCGTCGACGGCGGGATCGACCCGGCCGAGGTGCTGGTCGAGATCACCGAGACGTCCGCGATGATGGATCCCGATCGCGCGGCGGAGATCCTGTGGGATCTGCACCGCGGAGGTCTGCGCATCGCGATCGACGACTTCGGCACCGGCTACTCCTCGCTGTCGCGGCTCCGCGATATGCCGGTCGACGTGCTCAAGATCGATCGCTCGTTCGTGAGCAACGTGGGCGCGGACGAGCAGTCGGCGAGCATCGTCGGCGCGTTCCTGGACCTCGCGCGGGGCCTCGGCATGACGACGCTCGCCGAAGGCATCGAGACGAACGAGGAGCTCGCGTTCCTCCGAGAGCGTGGGTGCATGCTCGGGCAGGGATTCCTGTTCTCCAAGCCCGTGCCGCCCGAGGAGATCATCGCCATGGCGTATGCAGGTGTGCCGTCTGCCGCGGTGAGCGTCGAGCGTCGCTGATCGGCTGGGCGCCGAAGAAGTCGCGGTCTGGTTCTATCCCGTCGCGGCACGGACCCGGTCGGCGATCGACGA
>DASVGA010000117.1:0-4151 GCA_036379795.1 Actinomycetota bacterium
CCGGGGCAAAGGCGGAATGCTCTCAGTAGCTCAATCGCGGAACTGCGCTTCTTCTGTCGAGCCCTTGAGGGCTAGGGTCGACGAGCTTCCTCCGCTGATCACCGTCGAGATGCGGTCGAAGTAGCCGGTGCCCACCTCGGCCTGATGACGGGTGGCGGTGTAGCCCTCGGCTTCCATGGTGAACTCACGTTCCTGGAGTCGCACGTAGGCGGACATGCCTTCACCGGCGTATCCGCGCGCGAGCTCGAACATGCTGGCGTTCAGCGCGTGGAACCCGGCGAGCGTGATGAACTGGAAGCGGTAGCCCATGGCGCCGAGCTCCTTCTGGAACCGGGCGATCGTGTCGTCGTCGAGGTGCTGCTTCCAGTGGAACGATGGGCTGCAGTTGTAGGCGAGCAGCTTCTCCGGGTACATGGTGTGAACGCCTTCGGCGAACGCGCGAGCTTCGTCGAGGTCGGGCGTCGAGGTCTCGCACCAGATCATGTCCGCGTACGGTGCGTAGGCATGGGCGCGGGCGATCGCGGCGTCCATGCCGTTCGTCACTCGGTAGAAACCCTCGTGGGTGCGCTCGCCGCTCACGAATCGGCGATCGCGCTCGTCGATGTCGCTCGTGAGCAGGGTGGCAGCGAGCGCATCGGTGCGGGCCACCACCAGGGTCGGCACCCCGGCGACGTCGGCGGCGAGCCGGGCCGCGGTGAGGGTGCGGACGAACTGGTCGGTCGGCACCAGCACCTTGCCGCCCAGGTGGCCGCACTTCTTCTCCGAGGCGAGCTGATCCTCGAAGTGCACCCCGGCCGCACCGGCTTCGATCATCGCCCGCATCAGCTCGAAGGCATTGAGGACGCCGCCGAACCCCGCTTCGGCGTCGGCGAGGATCGGTGCGACCGAACGGGTGTCGTCGCCCTCGCTCCACGCGATCTGGTCGGCGCGCAGCATCGCGTTGTTCAGTCGCTTCACGATCGCCGGCACCGAGTTCGACGGGTAGAGCGACTGGTCGGGGTAGGTGTGGCCCGAGAGGTTGGCGTCGGCAGCGACCTGCCATCCGCTCAGGTAGATGGCCTGCAATCCTGCCTTCACCATCTCGACGGCCTGGCCCCCCGTGAGCGCGCCGAGCGCGTTCACGTACTCCGTCTCGTTCACGAGCTCCCACAGACGCTCGGCGCCGAGCCGCGCAACGGTGTGCTCGATCTGGATGGAGCCCCTCAGCCCCAGCACGTCCTCTGCCGAATACACGCGCTCGACGCCCTTCCACCTCGGGCTCGTCTCCCATTCGTGCTCGAGCTCGTCGGCCTCGCGTTCGATGCGTTCCTCGATCGTGCCGCCCATCGTGTGGCTCCCCTCGTTGCTGCCCTGCTACCCCGGAAACGAAAGGACCCCTCGCTCGACGAGAGGTCCCCCAGGCGCTCATGGACGCGGGTCGCGTCCGGGCGCCCCTACGCGATCGATACCTGATGCACGGCGTGAGCCGCCCGTGTTGCATTGAACGATGATTCAAACATCACGATGATTGTGCCACACCGACCCCGTGGGCTGTCAATCCCCAGGTCAGGACGCAAGGAGTCGCACCACGCCGAAGCTGCGGCGACCTCGGTCGGTGGCCTCGCCCGCCGCCACGATCCGGCCGTTGGCCTGCAGCGCGACGTCGCGGGCCGTGTCGCTTCCCCCGTCGAAGTCCACGATGAGGCGCCCGTCGTCGGAGAAGTTGCGATCGTAGTCGCCGTTGGTCTTGAGCCGCACGATGCCGAACTGGTCGTCGTCGTCCCGCCGGATGCGGCCGACCACGACGATGCGCCCGTTGGACTGCACCGCCGATGCCTGGGCGAGCTCGTACTCCGGCCCGAACCGAAGGATGCGGACGCCGTCTCCGTGGAAGGTGTCGTCGAGCCGCCCCTTGGGCCCGTAGCGCACCACGCCCCAGTCGGCCTGGCTGCCGTCGGCGACATGGCCCACGACGAGCAGCTTGCCGTCTTCCTGCTCGGTGACGCCGTAGGGCGTGTCGGCCCCGTTGGCGATGTCGGTGATCTTCACGCCGCGCTTGCCGAATCGCCGGTCGGGAGCGCCTCTGATCAGGAATCGGGCGATCGCGTAGCGGGGGGTGAGGGCCGACTCCGCCGGGCCTACCGCGACGACCTTGCCGCCGCCCACGATGGCGAGGTCGTTGATCGCCTCGCTGCTCGCCGAGACGTCGAGGGTGACTCGACCGTCGCCACCGAAGTCACGATCGCGAACGCCCCGAGGCTCCAACCTGGCCAGTGCCCAGCGACTCGATAGGCCGTTGCTCGTCGAGCCGCCGATCACGATCTTGCCGTTCGCCCCGATCGCGACCGCGTTGGCACCCTGCATCTCGTTGTCGAAGCCCACGAACGCGATGCCGTCACGCGAGAAGTTGGCGTCGAGGCGTCCGCGCGGTCCGAACGCGGCCACCGCCATGCGCGAGCCAGACGGCCGCACGCGCTGGCCGACGACCACGATGCGCCCGCCGGGACCGAGCGCGATGTCGGATCCGTAGTCGGTGCCGCCGAGGTCGGTGGTAACGCGCCCGTCGCCGCCCCCGAAGTCGGGATCTAGGTTGCCGTTGGGACGCAAGCGCGCGAGCGCGATGTCGCTCTCGGCGTCGAGCGTGGTGCCGGCCACGAGGATGCGCCCCTTGGCGTCGATCGCGACCGCCCACGCGGTCGCCCCTCGAGGGAAGGTGGTGACCCGGCCGTCGAGCGAGAACGAGCGGTCGAGCGTGCCGGGGGCGGCCGTCGCGGGGGTCATCAGCACGGTCGACGTCACCATCGACGCGAGGAAGCCTGCCGTGATCGCCCGTGCGGTCGCGCTCTGCATCCGCCCCCGACACCCTTCCAGTCCCGATCGCTCGCCGAGGGTAGGGGGGCGGCGTGGGCCCGGTCAAGCGGCGTGCCCTTCAGTGGTTTGGATCGGCTGGGCGGGGGAATCTCGAACCCGCCATGCTTCCTTCAGCCCGAGGTCCGCTCAGTCATGCCGTGCTCGGCATGATGTCCGGAGACATCACGCTCGGCCCGCCGGTCGTGGTCGCCGACCCACTGTCCGACGACGACCTCCATCTCGCATTGTTCCTCTGTTACGAGTTGCACTACCGGGCCATCGACGGCGTCGACGACGTGATGGAGTGGGATCCGGCCATGCTGTCCCTGCGGCGAGGGCTCGAGGTCGAGTTCGAGCGCGGGCTGCGGACCTCCTTCGCGCCGGTTGCCGGCGCGGACCCTATCGACGTGCAGCTCAGGAGCCTGATCGGTTCCGATCCCGGTCCCGCGCTGTCGTCCTACCTCGCGCACCACGGCGACGTCGAGATGTATCGGGAGTTCCTGATGCATCGGTCCGCCTATCACCTGAAGGAGGCCGACCCCCATTCGTTCGGCATCCCTCGGCTGCGGGGGAAGGCGAAGCTCGCGCTGATCGAGATCCAGCGCGACGAGTACGGCGGCGGTGAGGTGGAGTGGATGCACTCAGGACTGTTCTCGCGAGCCATGCGGGGCCTCGGGCTCGACGACCGCGAGGGGACGTACATCGATCGCCTGCCGGGGTCGACGCTCGCGACCACCAACCTGATGTCGCTGTTCGGCTTGCATCGGCGTCTGCGGGGCGCGCTCGTCGGGCATCTCGCGGCGTTCGAGATGACGTCGTGCATCCCGAACCGTCGCTACGGCGACGGCCTGCGCCGGCTCGGCTTCGGCCCGGACGTTACCGGCTACTTCGACGAGCATGTGGAGGCCGACGCGGCGCATGGGGCCATCGCAGCCAACGACATGGCGGGCTCCCTCGTGCGCGACGAGCCTGGACTCGCCGCCGACGTGCTCTTCGGCGCCGCCGCCCTGATCGGCCTTGATGGCCAGGTGGCATCCCGCCTCATCGATGCCTGGTCAGCGGGGTCCAGCTCGCTCCGCGGACTGCCGGTCGCACGCGCCGTCGGATGAGGTGACCTCGCGCGGCCCGCCTGGGGCCGCCGCCTCGTGAACCCCGTCGCACAGGGGCTTGGTCCGTGAACGACCGCAGCGGCACAGAGGCACCACGCTGCGCCGCACGTCGATCTCTCGACCGTCCTCATCGACGATGGTGACGGGCCCCCGCACCAGGAACGGTCCCTCCCGATACGCGGTTACGGTGGCGCGTTCGCGTCGCGACATGCT
>DASVGA010000118.1:0-5219 GCA_036379795.1 Actinomycetota bacterium
GACTGCACCGGCCTCGTGCCGATCGACAGGCTGATCGGCGTGACGTTCCTGCGCATGTGGCCGGTCGACCGCATCGGGGTCGTGCGATGAACGACTCGAGCGAGATGCAGCTGGTGGGCCGAGCCATGAACCGCTACGAGCAGCTGCTCGCCGCCCAGGGGTTCACGCGCGTGGCAGGCGCCGACGAAGCCGGCCGCGGTGCGCTCGCCGGGCCGCTCGTGGCGGCCGCGGTGATCCTTCCCGACTCGTTCGACATCGAGGGCATCAACGACTCGAAGATGCTCACCGAGCCGCAGCGCGAGACCCAGTACGAGCGCATCGTCGCGGCTGCGGCCTGGATCGCCTGCAAGGCCGAGCCGGCCGCGATCGACGCGCGGGGTCTGCACCGGTCGAACATCGCGCTGCTGCGCCGGGCCGCGAAGGCGCTCGAGCCCGACTACGTGTTGACCGACGGCTTCCCGGTGCCTCGCATCCCGTGCCCCTCGATCGGCGTGAAGAAGGGCGACGCGGTGAGCGCGAGCGTGGCGGCGGCCTCGATCGTGGCCAAGGTCACGAGGGATCGCATCATGCGACGGCTGCACAAGCGTTTCCCCGAGTTCGGGTTCGACCACAACAAGGGCTACGGCACGCCCGATCACCTGGAGGCCCTCGATCGGCACGGCCCGACCTCGGTGCATCGCATGTCGTTCGCCCCCTGCGCCCAGCCGTCGCTGTTCGCCGGGGTTGGGGCGCACCCGTGGCCGCACGATGGGGTTCAGGCGCCTGCGTGAGAAGCTGGGTCGCATGAGCGACGACGACATCGAGCGGTTCGAAGAGGAACGCGAGCTGGAGCTGTACCGCGAGTACCGCGACGTGCTCCCGATGTTCACCTACGTCATCGAGACCGAGCGCCGCTTCTATCTCGCGAACCAGGTGCAGCTCACCCCGACCGGCGATGGATGGGTGCAGGTCGACCTCACCGACGCGTGGGTCTGGGACATGTTCCGCCCCGCCCGGTTCGTGTCGACCGTGCGGGTCATGACCCGTCGCGACGTGAACGTCGAGGAGCTCGCGAAGCGCGACGAGCCCACGACGATCCCCGACGCTCCGTCGACGCAGTAGCGTCTCCGCCCCCGGCGTCCGCGCTCCCTCCGATGTCGCACCCCGTAGCTAGCGTTGGCGGGTGCCCGATGTTCGGTCAGACCTCGGTGCCCGCGGTGAGCGGGCGGCGCTCGATCTCTACCGGCGCCGTGGGTTCACGCTCGTGGCGAGCAACTGGCGGTGCAGCCTCGGCGAGATCGACCTGGTGCTCCGCCGGCGCGACGTGCTGGTGTTCTGTGAGGTGAAGACCCGTCGGGGCTCGAGCCGCGGCGTCGGATTCGAGGCGGTCGATGCGCGCAAACGCCGGAAGCTGCGATCCCTCGCCGAGGTCTTCTTGCTGACGCACGGCATCGGGCCGCTCTCCGTGCGATTCGACGTGGCGAGCGTCGCCGTGCGCACCGGGTCGAAGCCCGGAGGCAACGCGCAGGTAGAGCTGTTCGAAGACGCGTTCTGAGGGCGAACCGCCTTGGTTTGCCTCGCGACACCCGTTGTGGTTTGGTGCCCAGATGCATCCAAGCGAACCAGGGAACAGTGTGCCTAGACCGGCACGTAAGGACCGGGAAGGCCAGCAGATGAGACGAGCGTTGGTGGTCATCGGTGTCACGCTTGCGCTATCGACCCCAACGCTCGTGAGTTCGCACCATCCACCACCTTCGACGCGTGTGTGAAGTATCGGCATCACACGGATATGCGATGTAGCAACCGGAGGCTGGAGGCGGGCGAAGGCACCCATGCCCTGCTCCGGGCGACGCTGGTTCCACGCCATGCGGGCGCGGTAGCGTGGGTCAAGCGTCTCGAGCCGCATGCGGACCGCTGGGAACGGGTCGCGCGGGTGACCGTGAGCGATGAGGGGCGGGTTCATTGGGTGTGGGTACCCCGCGATCAGGACGTCCGCAACAACACCTCATGGAGGTTCCGGTTCAAGATCCCGGGCCATGGGCCAAGCGACGTCGTGAGGGTACGCGTGAGGAGTGACGACTTCTGACGGACCGGGCCTACATCGAAGGGACGCATGCCCGGAGCCGTTCGTCGTAATCGATTCTGGGCTTCGGGCTGTGGCGCAAGGTTTCCGAAGCGCCCTACCATCCCGAGATCATGAGGACCTACCGGCAGCCCGAGCCCGAAGAGACGCGTCCGGTCAAGCGGCCGTGGGACAACACCGGGCTCCGCCAGCGCGTCGAGGGTAAGCCGATCGAGGGCATCGACATCCTCGCGCTCCAGTCGAACGTCGTCGCTCGTGAGCCCGAGCGGTCTCGGCGCCGCCGCCGCGCCCGCTGAACGACCCTCCCCCGATCTTCGGCCGTCCTAGCCGAGGTCGAGCTCCCGGACCACGTCGGCTGACAGCTTCCGCAACGTGTCGATCATGAGATCGACGTCGTCCTCGGTCGAGAGGTAGTTCACGACGCCGGCCCGCAGGAAGGTGCGCCCTCGCAGGGTGGTCACGCTCACCCAGGCTTCCCCGCTGACCTCGAGGGCACGCTGCAGGCGCGCCTGGTAGTCGTCGAGCACCTCGGCCGGCCATCGCTCGCAGCCCGGGGGCAGGTGCCGGAAGCAGACGATGCTGAGCTCCGGCTCGGCCGGCACCGACTCGAGGTCGGGCTCGTCACGGCAGCGTCTCGCGAGGTAGGCGGCCAGGTCGTCGTTCTGCTCGATCAGGGCGCCGAACCCCGCGGAGCCGACCTGCTTCCAGCTCATCCAGAGCTTGAGCGCGCGGAAGCGGCGTGTGCCCTCGAGCGAGTACTGGTACCAGTTGAGCGGCTCGTCCTCGGGCCGGCTCGACGCGTAGTACTCCGGCGACGAGTGGAAGGTGCTCAGCAGATCCTCCCGACGGCGCACGACGAGCGCCCCGATGTCGTAGGCCTGGAAGAACCACTTGTGCGGATCGATCGTGACGCTGTCGGCCCGTTCGAGTCCCGGAACGCGGTGACCGTCGCGGGTCGAGAGCCGAGCCGCCCCGCCGTAGGCAGCGTCGACGTGGAGCCAGACGCCCTCGCGCTCGGCGACGTCGGCGAGTCCGACGGTGTCGTCGACCGAGCCGGTGTTCGTGGAACCCGCGACGCCCGCGATCGCGAGAGGCGTGAGCCCGGCCGCCCGGTCGCGCTCGATGGCTTCCGTCACCGGCTGGGCCTGCAGCCGGAACCGCTCGTCGCTCTCGATCACCACGAGCGTCTCCCGGGGAAAGCCGAGCACCCCCAGGGCGCGGGCGATCGAGAAGTGGGTCTGGTCGCTCGCATAGACGCGCACGCCCTCGAGGTCGGCACCACGCGGCGCTCCGGCGATGCCGCGGAGCTTCGCGAGCCAGACGTCGCGGGCGACCGTCATCGCCATGAGGTTGGCCATGACCCCGCCACTCGTGAGCACCCCCCAGCCGTCGGGGCCGAAGCCGACAAGGTCGCGGAGCCAGGCGGTGACCTCTTCCTCGACGAAGGTGCCGATCGGACCGGCGTGCCAGACGTCGACGCCCTGATGGAGCCATTGCGCGAGCACGTCGCCGGCGATCGAGCTCGGAAGCGGGGGAGGGGTGAAGTAGCTGAAGGAGCCTGGGTGTTGCGCGTTGTAGGTGGCGGGCGCGATGCGCTCGCGGAACTCGGCCAGCACGTCGGTCCAGGGTGTCGGGGACCCCGGCGCCGCTGCTGGGCGGTTCGTCGGGCCGAAGAACGCCGTTCGGGCTTCGGGATAGGTGCGAACGAGGATCGGACGGCGCATCGCCTCGCCGTAGAGCCAGTCGAGCGCCTCGCGCCAGGTCTGCTCGCCGAGCGCCTCGAGCGCGGGGCGGCTGCGCGCCTCGTCGCGCACGTCGATCAGCTCGGGCTCGGGGCTCCAGTCGAAGCGCTCTGACACGGCGGCGAGGCTAACAGCGTGCCGGCGACCTCGTGTCGGACGTGACGCGCGTCACAGACCGCCGCTCCCGACCGCTCTAGCGTCGCCTGCATGTACGGACGGGTGCTCGGGGTCTCGGTGCTCGGTGTGGGAGGCCATCTCGTGACCGTGGAGGCTCATGTGGGCCGGGGGCTGCCCTCGCTCACGCTCACAGGGCTTCCTGGAGCCGCTGTCCGCGACGCCTGTGAGCGCATCCGGCCGGCGGTGGAGAGCCAGAAGCTCGAGTGGCCCCTGCGTCGCGTGGTCGTGAACCTCGCGCCCGGCAACCTCCGCAAGGAAGGTCCGGGCCTCGACCTTCCGGTTGCCGCCGGTGTGCTGGCGGCCACCGCCCAACTCCCCGTGACCCTGCTCGGGAGGTTCGCGCTCGCCGGGGAGCTCTCGCTCAAGGGAGAGCTGATGCCGACGCCCGGCGTGCTTTCGGTGGCGATCGCGGCGGCGCGCGCGAAGCTCGATGGCGTCATCGTGCCCGCGGTGAACGCGCTCGAAGCGGCGCAGGTCGATCGGTTGCGCGTCGTGGCGGCCTCGACGCTCGCCGAGGTGGTCGGCTTCCTCAAGGGAACCTGGCAGCCGCCCGAGATCGACGACGCTTCGCTCGAGGTCGACGCGCCGAGCGACGTGGACTTCGGCGACGTGCGGGGCCAGACGCAGGCTCGCCGCGCCCTCGAGGTGGCAGCCGCGGGGGGCCACAACGTGCTGATGGTCGGCTCGCCCGGCGCCGGCAAGACGATGCTCGCGCGGCGCATGACGACGATCCTGCCGAGCCTCTCGCGCGACGAGGCGCTCGAGGCGACCCAGCTGCACTCGGTGGCCGGGTTGCTCGCCGGGCGCGGCGTGCTGCGGTCGCGGCCGTTCCGAGCGCCGCACCACTCCATCTCGATGACCGGGCTGCTCGGGGGCGGCACCGGATACCTGCGCCCCGGCGAGGTCTCGCTCGCCCATCACGGCGTGCTCTTCCTCGACGAGTTCACCGAGTTCCGGCGCGATGCCATCGAAGGGCTCCGCCAGCCGCTCGAAGACGGCGGGGTCGTCATCACCCGGGCGGTCGGCTCGGTGGCCTTCCCCGCGAGGTTCACCCTCGTCGCCGCGGCGAACCCGTGCCCGTGCGGGTTCGACGGCGACCCACGGCGGCATTGCCGGTGCCGCACCGATCGCGTGGAGCAGTACCGCCAGAAGCTCTCCGGTCCGCTGCTCGACCGCATCGATCTGCGGCTCCGTGTGCCGCGGCTCACGAAGCACGAACTCATGGGGAGCGAGCACGG
>DASVGA010000119.1:0-4969 GCA_036379795.1 Actinomycetota bacterium
ATCATGTTCGACGTCGACGGGCAGACGGTCGCCGTGCTCGTGCCGGGCGATCGCGAGGTGAGCGAGAAGAAGCTCGCGCGGCTGCACTTCCCGCGGGTCGTGCGCGCCTTCGACGACGGTGACTTCGAGCGGCTCGGCTACTCCAAGGGCTACGTGGGTCCGCACGGATTCGGTGACGACGTCACCGTCTTCGCCGATCCGTCGGTGCGGGCGGGCGCCAACTGGGTCACGGGGGCGAACCGGCCCGATGCGCACGTGACGGGGGCCAACGTCGATCGCGACTTCCGCGTCGATCGCTGGGAGGACCTCGTCGAGATCCGCGACGGCGACCGGTGCCCCAACGACGGTGGGGAGCTCGAGGTCGGCCGATCGATCGTGGTCGGGCACATCTACCAGCTCGGCACGAAGTACTCGGCTCCCCTCGAGGCGACCTTCCAGGATGAAGACGGCTCCGACAAGCCGTACATCATGGGCAGCTACGGCATCGGCATCACGCGCATCCTCGCGGCGCTCGTCGAACAGCATCACGACGAGCACGGCATCGTGTGGCCGAAGCACATGGCGCCGTTCCAGGTGGCCGTGATCCTGGCCAACGCCGACGACGAGCCCGTGCGCACCGAGGCCGAGCGCATCCATGCGGAGCTGCTCGAGCTCGGCGTCGAGGCGGTGCTCGACGACCGCGACGAGCGGGCGGGCGTGAAGTTCGCCGACGCCGACCTGATCGGCTACCCCGTGCAGGTCACGGTCGGCAAGCGCGGGCTCGCGAACGGTACCGTGGACCTCAAGCTGCGGGCCACCGAGGAGCGCTCGCAGGCACCCCTCGCGGGCGCCGCATCCGCGGCCGTGGATCTGCTCGAGACCGCACCGTAGCGTCCCGCCGGTCCCGTCGGGCCTCATCTCGCAGGTCGTGGCTATACTCGACGCAGAACAGGAGCTGACGGAGGTGGTGAAGGTGGGCTCGCGCCCACCTTCTCGTTCGTAGGGAGGGGTCCGAGCGGTGGAAGCGGAAGCGCTGCTCAGGCCTGTCGTGGAGGCGCAGGGGTTCGAGCTGTACGACCTGCGCCGGCGACGTGAGGCGGGTCGCGCCGTCCTGCAGGTTGTGGTCGACGCCCCCGAGGGCATCGACGTCGACGATCTGGCCCGGCTCTCCCGCACCATCTCCGAGCGCCTCGATGCCGACGATCCACAGAGCGGCACGTACGACCTGCAGGTCAGCACGCCGGGGATCGAGCGGCCGCTGAGCCGCCCGGAGCACTATCGGCGATGCGTCGGCGAGCAGGTGCGGGTGAAGACGAGGGCGCAGGTCGAAGGGTCGAGGACCCACACGGGCACGCTGATCGCCGCCGACGACGAGGGGTGCACCCTCGCCACGGCCGACGCAGAGCTGCGCGTGCCGTACGCCGGCATCACGTCGGCGAGGACCGTCGTCGACTGGAGCGCCGAGCTGAAGAGGAGCAACGCATGAACGCCGAGATGATCGCCGCGCTACGCGAGCTGGAACGCGAGAAGGGCGTCGCCTTCGAGACGATCCTGCAGGGTCTCGGGGAGGCGATGGCCTCGGCGTACAAGACCTGGTGGAAGCAGGAGAACCCCACCGCCGACGACGACTTCGTCGGCTTCCGCGCCGAGATCGACCCCGAGAGCGGTGACCTCCGCATGTGGAAGCAGGATCTCGAGGAGATCGAGGTGCCGGCCGAGGAGGAAGGCGCCGACCCCACGCTCGAGATGAAGGTGCTGGGCGAGGAAGAGGTCGAGGTCACCGACGACTTCAAGGGCCGAATCGGGGCGCAGACGGCCAAGCAGGTGATCTTCCAGAAGCTCCGCGACGCCGAGCGCGAGATGACCTACGAGGAGTTCGCCGGTCGCGAAGGCGACGTCGTCACTGGCATCGTGCAGCAGCAGGAACGCCGCTACACGCTGCTCGACCTCGGCAAGGTCGAAGCGTTGCTGCCCCAGGCGGAGCAGGTGCCCACCGAGCCCTACCGGCACGGCGAGCGTCTCAAGGCCTACATCACCGAGGTGCGCAAGGGCACGAAGGGTCCGCAGATCGTGGTGAGCCGGTCGCATCCGGGGCTGCTGCGGGCGCTCTTCGCCATGGAGGTCCCCGAGGTCGAGGAAGGCATCGTCGAGATCCGGGCGGTGGCGCGCGAGCCCGGTCACCGCTCGAAGATCGGCGTGCTCTCCAACGAACCGGGTGTGGATCCCGTAGGCGCCTGCGTGGGCCCGAAGGGCTCGCGCGTGCGCATGGTCGTGAACGAGCTGCGAGGCGAGAAGATCGACGTGGTCCCCTGGTCGGAGAACACCGCCGAGTTCGTGGCCAACGCCCTGCAGCCGGCCAAGGTGCGCGAGGTCCGCATCAACGAGGAGACCGGCACGGCGATGGTGATCGTGCCCGACTATCAACTCTCGCTCGCCATCGGCAAGGAGGGTCAGAACGCCCGGCTGGCTGCCCGGCTCACGGGTTGGCGCATCGATATCAAGTCGGAGGCGCAGGTGGCCGAAGAAGCGCGCGCCCCCGCGGCGACGCCGGCTCCCACGCAACCCGACGTGACCCAGGCGGAGACTCCGGCCGAGGCCCAGGTCGGTCCGGAGGCGGAGGAGCAGGAGGCGCCGGGGTCGGAGCCGGTGGCCGAGGCGGACTCCGAGGCCGGTGCGGCCGAGGGGGCCTCCGCGGGGGAGTGAGTGCCCGGGCGCGGGAACCGGTCCGCACGTGCATCGGCTGCCGCACCAGGGACGCCAAGGCATCGCTCGTCCGCGTCGTATCGAGGGCATCGGAGCTCGAGGTGGATCGTGATGGCTCGGCGCCCGGACGCGGCGCGTACGTGCACCCCGACCCGTCGTGCGTGCAGGCGGCGGGGCGCCCGGGTGCTCTCGCCAGGGCGTTGCGCACGGGTGTGCGCCCCGAGGAAGTCGGTAGGCTGATGCTCGAGATCGAGCGGATGGGAGCGGCGTGAGGGTCCACGAACTGGCCAAGGAGCTCGGGGTCACCAGCAAGGAGCTGCTGGCGACGCTGGAACAGATGGGCGTAGCGGGCAAGTCCGCCTCGTCGAGCGTGCCCGAGGACCTGGTCCCGCGACTCCGCGCGTCGGGAGGCAAGGCGACCGAGGCCCCGAAGCGCCGTGAGGTGCTGGAACCTGCGCCGGCTCCGCGCAAGCCGAAGGCGAAGACGAAGACGTCGCCGGGAGCGCCACCCGAACCTGTCGCCGACGCGGCGGCTGAACCCGCCCCGGCTCCGGCAACGTCGACCGCGCCCGCCACCCCGCCTCCTGCAGCGGCGACCCCGCCCGCAGCGCCGAGCGAGTCGGCCGCGACCGCGCCGGCTGCCGTGCCCACCGAGGCGGCACCAGCCACTTCGGGTGCCCGGCGGCCTCCCAGGGTCGCGAGGACGCCGGCGGAGCCTGAGGTACCCACCCTGCGAGTAGTGCGGGGCGCGACCCCTCAGGCCATCGCCGAGAAGGTCGGGCGTGGCCCTGCCGAGATCGTGAAGATCCTCTTCCTCGCGGGTGAGATGGCGACCGCGACGACATCGTTGTCTGACGAGGCGATCGCGATGGTGGCAGCCGAGCTCGGCATGGAACCGGAGGTCGTGGGGCTCGCCGACGAGGTGTTCGACGAGGCCGAGGAGGAGATCGACGAGTCGCTGCTCGTGACGAGGCCCCCTGTTGTCACCGTCATGGGGCACGTCGATCACGGCAAGACGAAGCTGCTCGACTCGATCCGTGAGACCGACGTGGTTGCCGGTGAGTTCGGTGGCATCACGCAGCACATCGGCGCGTACCAGGCGCACCTCGGCGAACGCGACATCACCTTCATCGACACGCCCGGCCACGAGGCCTTCACGGCGATGCGCGCGCGTGGGGCGCAGGTGACCGACATCGCCGTGCTCGTGGTGGCGGCCGACGACGGCGTGATGCCGCAGACGATCGAGGCGCTCGACCACGCGAAGGCCGCGCAGGTGCCGATCGTCGTGGCCGTGAACAAGGTCGACAAGGAATCCGCCGACCCCACCAGGGTTCGCCAGCAGCTCGTCGAGCGCGGTCTCGTTCCGTCCGAGTGGGGAGGCGACACGGAGTTCGTCGACGTCTCCGCGAAGGCGAAGATGAACCTCGACACGTTGCTCGAGACCATCCTGCTCGTCGCCGACCTCGAGGAGCTGAAGGGAGTTCCCACCGGTCCGGCTCGGGGAACCGTGATCGAGGCGCACCTCGACAAGGGACGCGGTCCCGTCGCGACCGTGCTCGTGCAGCGAGGGAGCCTCGACATCGGCGACGCGCTCGTGTCGGGCACCACCTACTGCAAGATCCGCGCCATGCAGGACGAGAACGGCAAACCGGTCGACGTCGCGGGTCCGTCGAAGCCGGTCCAGCTGTTGGGGTGGGAGGCGGTGCCCGCCTCGGGCGAGGACTTCCGCGAGGTGACCGACGAACGCGAAGCTCGTCACCTTGCGGGTGAGCGGGAAGCCATGGCTCGGGCCGCCGACCTGGTGGTCAGCCGGCCTCCGACCCTGTCCGACCTCATGCGTCAGGCCGAACGGGCGGAGATCCCGGAGTTGAACCTGGTGGTGAAGGCCGACGTGCAGGGCTCGCTCGGCGCGCTCACCGATGCCTTCCTGAAGCTGCCTCAAGACGAGGTGCGGGTCAACCTCGTACGGAGTGCCGCGGGCGGGATCACCGAGAACGATGTGTCGCTCGCCATGGCCTCAGAGGCGATCGTGATCGGGTTCAACGTGCGGCCCGACAAGCAGGCGGTCGAGCTTTCCGAACGCGAAGGCGTCGACATCCGCACCTATCGCGTGATCTACGACGCGATCGACGACATCAAGGCGGCCCTGTCGGGCATGTTGGCGCCGGAGAAGCAGGAGCACGAGCTCGGTCAGGCGGAGGTGCGGGAGATGTTCCGCGTGCCGCGGATCGGGGTCGTGGCCGGGTGCTACGTCACGAGGGGCACGATCCCGCGTGACGCCCGTGTG
>DASVGA010000120.1:0-4155 GCA_036379795.1 Actinomycetota bacterium
CTTCCCGATCTCGATCTCGGCGCCAAGATCCCCGATGTCGGCCTCAGCACCCTCTCCGCGAGCGCCATCATCCTGGGCATCGTGGTCGCCGGCCATGCCGCGTACGTGATCTCGGCGCCGGACTGGCCCCGATACCTGCCGAGCTCCACGCCGGGCAAGAGCATCGTATGGACCGTCCTGTGGTCGGCTGGGGGGCCCGGGGTGTTACTCGGCGTGCTCGGCATCGTGCTCGCGTCGCAGACCGGTGGGGCGATCGTCGATCCGATCGCCGAGGCCGAGGGTCTCATGCCCGGCTGGTTGTTCGTGCTGTTCGTGCTCGCGGCCATCGGTGGGTCGCTCACCAACAACATGCTCACGATGTACTCGGCCGGCCTCGCCGCTCAAGCGACAGGGCTGCCGTTGAAGCGGTACCACGCTGTGCTGGTCGATGCGGTGATCGCGACCATCGGCATCGTCTGGGTGCTCTTCATCAACGAGGACTTCCTGGCGAGTCTGAACAAGGTGGTGGTCTTCACGATCGTGTGGATCGGACCGTGGGGAGCCATCTGGATCTACGACGCCTTCCGACGGAACTGGAACATCGACCCTGTCGCCGCGCACGGTGGACCCGAGAGCCCCTATTGGGGCACGAACGGCATCTACTGGCCGGGTGCGATCGCGCTCGTGGTGGGCATGGTGGCAGCACTGCTCACCATCAGCGTTCCCAACTTCGTCGGGTCGATATCCTCGTCGTTCCTGGACGGCGCCGACTGGTCGTGGCTCGTCGGTCCGGTGGTGGCGCTGATCGTCTTCGCGGCGCTCGACCGGCGACCGCGCTCGACGATCTGAGGAACCACGGTGGCGGTCGCGGTCATCACCGGTGGGGCGTCGGGGCTCGGCGCCGCGACCGGCGCGCGCCTGCGAGCCGCAGGCCTCGAGATCGCGAGCCTCGATCTGCACGAGGCCACCGACGTGGACCTGTCGCTCTCCGTCGACGTGCGGGAGGCTGACGCCGTCGACGCCGCGGTCGACCGGGTGGAGCGCGAGCTCGGCCCCATCGATCACCTGCTTACCGCTGCGGGCGTGTACGAGCTCTCGCCGATCGGCGGCACGCCGGCCGACGTCTGGCGTCGCATGCTCGCGATCCACGTCGACGGGACCGCCAACGCGTGTCGCAGCGTCTACCGCCGCATGATCGAGCGGCGCGCCGGTTCGATCGTCACGATCGGCAGCGAGCTGGGTCTGTGCGGCGACGCCGAGGCCGCGCACTACGCGGCGGCCAAGGGCGCGATCCACGGCTTCACGAAGAGCCTCGCCATGGAAGCCGTCCGTCACGGCATCCGGGTGAACTGCGTGGCGCCGGGACCCGCCGACACCCCATTGCTCAAGCCCGAGATGCGGGCGCCGGAATACATCGACTCGCTCGTGCTCAAACGCATCGTGAAGCCCGACGAGGTCGCAGCCACGGTGGCGTTCCTCATGCTCGACGAGCACAACTTCGTGGGTCAGGTGCTCTCGCCGAACGCCGGGGCGGTGGTCTAGGTGCGGCTGGACGGCATCGCCGGGCGGGTGGCCCTCGTCACCGGTTCCGGGCAGGGCATGGGGCGCGCGATCGCCGAACGGCTGGCCGCCGAGGGAGCGAAGGTCGTCGCCAACGACATCGACCCGTCGACCGCGGCCGCCACGGCCGACCTGGTCGGCGGCGTCGCGGCGCCGTTCGACGTCTCCGACCCCGATACCGCCGGCGCGGCCATCGCCGAGGTGGAAGTCGCGCTCGGCCCCGTGGACGTCCTCGTCGCGAACCACGCCTACATGACGATGGCGCCCTTCCTCGAGGAGTCGCCCGAGAACTGGTGGCGCATCCTCGACGTGAACCTGTTCGGCACCGGGATGTTGATCGAGCGGTGCGCTCCCGCCATGGCAGAGCGCGGGTGGGGACGCGTCGTCGTGATCGCCTCGGAGTGGGGCGTGATCGGATGGCCGAATGCCACGGCGTACGCGGCGTCCAAGGGAGGGCTCATCAGCTTGGTCAAGAGCGCCGCCCGAGCCTTCGGCGAGGCGGGCGTGGCCATCAACGCGATCGCGCCCGGCATCACGGACACACCGCAGCTCGACGTCGACGCCCTCGACGCGGGCGTCAGCCACGAGGAGATCGTACGCCGCTACGGCGAGGACATCCCGCTCGGGCGTGTCGGTCGGGCCGACGAGATCGCTGCGGTCGCCGCGTTCCTCTGCAGCACGCAGGCCGAGGCGTTCGTCGGCCAGGTCGTGCAACCCAACGGCGGTTCAACCCGCACGTGGGGCATCTGACCGTCATGGGTGAGGGCTCGGTCCTCGTCACGGGGGGCCTCGGCTACGTGGGTCGCCACCTCGTGCGCTCGCTCGCGGACGAAGGCCACCGCGTCGTGAGCTACAACCGCGACTACGCCGAAGGCTCGCCCCCCGGCGTCGAGCTGGTGCAAGGGGAGCTCTTCGATCTTCCTCGCATGGTCGAGACGCTCGGCCGGCACGAGGTGGAGCGCATCGTGCACACCGCGGCGATGTCGCACCCGGACCTGTCGATCGACCTTCCGATCACGACGTTGCGGGCCAACGTCGAGGGCACGCTGCACGTGTTCGAGGCCGCGCGCATGGCGGGGGTGCGGCGCGTCGTGAACTTCTCGTCGGAGTGCGCCTACGGCCACGTCGACGGCCCGGTGCGTGAGGATGCCCCGTTGCACCCGACCACGCCCTACGGCGTCACGAAGGTGACCACGGAGATGCTCGGTCAGGTCTATACCGACCTCTACGACCTCGACGTCATCTCGCTGCGCATCACGGAGGTCTATGGGCCCGGCAACCCGATGCCCGAGATCCTGCGCGACATCATCAGGGCTGCGCATGCCGGCGAGCCGTTCACCATGGAAGCCGGAGGCGACCACGGCTTCCACTTCGTGCACGTGCGCGACGTGGTGCGGGCGGCGACCCTCGCCGCCTTCTCGACCGATCGATCGCAGTCGGTGTTCAACGTGACCGGCGGCGAGCGGACCACGCTGTCCGAGGCTGCGGCGATGATCGGGCGGCTCGTGCCCGGCGCACGCATCGAGATCGGTGCTGGACCCTGGCACCTCGACCGCCAAGGACCGTGGGACATCTCGGCGATCGAGCGCGACCTGGGATACGTGCCGGAATGCCCGATCGAGCGTGGTCTGCCCGAGTACGTGGAGTGGCTGCGCGAACACCCGTACTGACGGTTCCAGGGGCCGTTGCCGGCCGCGGCTGAGGCCAACGTGGCCGTCGACGCAAGGATCGGCACGCATCTATCCTCCCCAGTTGAGCCAGGCGTTCGCAGCTCGCTCAGCTGCATCTCTCGACACCCGGGACGGTTCGCATGTCCGCCACCCGCATCGCGATCACGATGGCCTTCTTCGCCGGCCTCGCCGGCGCCGCGCAGGCGTCGGTCTCGGGCGCCATGGGCGTGCGCATCGGGAGCCTGCAAGCAGCAGCGTTCGGTGCCCTCGTCTCCGCCGTGATCCTCGTCGGCCTCGCGGTCGCGGTCGGCGACGCACCGGGCATCGTGCAGGCCGTGCGCCAGCCGCCGTGGCTCTGGATCTCAGGCGTGTTCGGCGCGTTCATCGTGCTCTCGGTCGCCTACGCGCCGCAGCGGATCGGCACGTTCGCGACCGTGGCGTGGTTGATCGCCGGACAGCTGATCGCCGGCGCGGCGATCGACGCCTTCGGCTGGCTCGGCACCGAGCGCATCCCGGTCACCGCGTCGAGGATCGCGGGGTTGCTGCTGCTCACCGCCGGCGCGGCGCTCACGCTTCGTCGGTGATCGCCTCCGCCCGGCTCATGACGCGCACGATCACTGCGGCCGGGAAGTCGTGCCGAGCCTCACGGGCGCCGGTAAACTGACGACCCGCACGCGCAGGGCGGCGTAGCTCAGAGGTAGAGCAAGCGGCTCATAATCGCTGTGTCGGTGGTTCGAGTCCACCCGCCGCTACCATCCCCGGTAGGTCATCGGGCGTCGCATCACGGTCCACGGGACGGAAGGGAAGCGAGATGTCGAAGCAGAAGTTCGAGCGGACGAAGCCGCACGTGAACATCGGCACGATGGGTCACATCGACCACGGCAAGACCACGCTGACCGCGGCGATCACCAAGCGCCAGGCCGACAAGGGCCTCGCCCAGTTCACC